>JAKITW010000053.1 GCA_021647905.1 Desulfobacterales bacterium
GGGTTGGGGGTCTAGGGGTCAGGGGTCAGGGGTCAGGGGTCAGGGGTCAGGGGTCAGGGGTCAGGGAATATTATATTCCGGACCACGATCATCGCTCCATGTTTTTTCTGTTCTCATTGCTCGTTGCTCATTATCTCGGCACTGACTCCACCGCCCACTGTCCTCAGTCCTCAGTCCTCAGTCCTCTGTCTGTCTTCCGTCTTCCGTCTTCTGTCCTCTGACACCGGAAGACCCGCGGCAGCCCGGCATAGTCCCGGACCACGTCCAGGTCTTCGAACCCGGGCAGGGACTGAAAACAGTTGCGTACCATCTCTTCCTGGTCCGCGCCGATCTCCATGAAGAACCATCCTCCCGGCCGGAGCAGCCCCGCCAGTTCCCCGGCGATCCGCTCAATGCAGTCCATCCCTTTTGTACCGCCGTTCAGGGCCAGGAGGGGTTCATGACCCACCACCTCGCGTTGCAGGCCGCCGGGCTGATCCGCCATCCCGGGATCAAGGAGCCGGCTCTCCACATAGGGCGGGTTGGCAACTATTAACTCAAACCGAGGCCGCGCGGCCAGGCCGCTTCCCCAGGAGGAGGCAAGCAAACGAACTCGATCAGCAACCCGGTGTTGTTGCGCATTATGGGCGGCAATTGCCAGGGCGGCCGGCGACCGATCCACTCCATAGACCATGGCCCGGGGAAATTCCCGGGCCAGAACCACTGCCAGGATGCCGCTGCCAGTGCCCAGATCCAGAATCGGGCCACTGAATTCCGGCTGCTCCCGATACTCGGCCAGCACCTGTTCCACCAGCAGTTCGGTTTCCGGTCTGGGGATCAGCACCGCCGGGCTGACCGTAAAGGCCAGGGACCAGAACTCCCACTCCCCGAGGATATAGGCCAGGGGCTCGCGGCCGAGCCGCCGGGCCAGAAACTGCTCGATAACGGCCCGGGCCGCCGGCGCCACCGCGGAATCCGCGGCCAGGAGAAGCCGGGTCCGGCTCATCCCCAGCACATGGCCCATCAACAACGCGGCCTCAAGGTCCGGATCCGGGATCATCGCCCGGCGTAACCGTCCGATCAGGTCATGATGGAGTTCACCAACTCTCACGGGGATTCTCCGGGCAGATACCGGGCCGGTTACGAAAAAGGTTTACTGGACGGTCTTCAGGGCCTCGGCCTGGCTGTGGACAATCAAGGGATTGATCACCTGGTCCAGGCGGCCGAGCAGGATATCGTCCAGCTTGTAGAGGGTCAGATTGATCCGATGGTCGGTGACCCTGCTCTGCGGATAATTGTAAGTCCTGATCCGCTCACTCCGGTCACCGGTTCCGACCTGGCTCTTGCGATCCTCCGAGATCTTATCGTGCCGCTCCTGCTCCATCCGGTCAAGCAACCGGGCCCGCAGGACCTTGAGGGCCCTGGCCTTGTTCTTGTGCTGGGATTTCTCGTCCTGGCAGGAGACCACCAGGCCGCTGGGCAGGTGGGTGATCCTGATCGCCGACTCGGTCTTGTTGACGTGCTGGCCGCCGGCGCCGCTGGCCCGGAAGGTATCGATCCGCAGGTCACCGGGGTCGATGTTCAGGTCCACCTCCGCGACCTCCGGGATAACCGCCACGGTCACCGCCGAGGTGTGGACCCGGCCCTGGGTTTCGGTCTCCGGCACCCGCTGAACACGGTGTACTCCCCGCTCATATTTCAACTTGCTGTAGACCTTGTCGCCGCTGATCAAGGCGATGATTTCCTTAAAGCCGCCGATGCCCAGGGGACTGCTGCTCATTACCTCCACCCGCCATCCCTGGAGATCGGCGAATCGTGAATACATCCGGAAGAGATCGCCGACAAACAGGGCCGCCTCGTCGCCGCCGGTGCCGGCCCTGATCTCAAGAAAGATGTTCTTGTCATCATTGGGATCCCGGGGCAGCAGAAACTGCTTGATCGCCTGCTCCAGTTCAGCCGCCTGATCGCTCAGATCGACGATTTCGCTCCGGGCCATCTCCAGGAGTTCCCCGTCGTCCTCTTCGCGCAGAATGGTCAGGCTTTCGTCAAGCTGGGTCCGGACCCGCTCATACCGTGAATAGAGATCGTGGAGCTTGCTGATATGGGAGTGCTCACGGGCAATCCTCCGGTATTCGGCCTGATTGGCCATCAACTCCGGCTGGGAAAGTTTCCCTTCCAGGGCTGCCAGCTTGTCACCAAGATCAGCAAATTTTTCAAACATAGAAGTCTCGCGGAAAAAAAACAACAGGAAGTATCGTAACCGTTCACCAGGGGCTACAGATTTACGGAACCCACCGGCCATAAAAACGGAAAAGGCCCTCCCCGGCGGGGGAGGGCTGACCGTGTTACACCAAAATGAAAAGCATTAATACTACTTTTTCATGTGCTTGGCATATTTCTTCATGAACTTCTCAACCCGCCCGGTGGAGTCCAAAAGCTTCTGCTTGCCGGTAAAAAAGGGATGGCAGTTGGAGCAGATCTCAACCTTCATCTCAGTAAGGACCGAGCCCAGTTCCACCTGGTTCCCACAGGCACAGCGGGCGCTGATTTTATGATATTCAGGATGGATATCGCTTCTCATCTCTCACTTCCTCCAAAAAATATATCTCCGGCACAAAAAAGCACCTGTTTTCATCAGGATCGATTCACACTTCACTTCACCGGGGCCGGAACCCTATCCGGAGCCGATCAAGCAGGGTATATTACACCCAAAACCAAAAAATCTCAAACGGGAATATGGGAACAACCTATATTTTTGCGGTATCATCAATCCCGAACCTGCGGAACGGCTCAAATTACCGCGGAAAGCGCGGAAGACGCAGGGCGGATTTCTAAAATAATACGACTTTCTCTGCGGCCTCTGCGTACTCAGCGGTAAAAAACTTAAGCCGTCACAACTCCATCGTAACCGTTCACCGGGGGTACGGATTTACGGTAATCTCATGCCCGTAAGCATTCACCAGTGGCTTAGATTCGTTCATTTGGGACTGCGAAGCATACTGGTGCTATTCGAGCAGGCCAAAATGGGCGAAGATGAGGTGCTGGTGAACGCTTACACTCCATCAACTGTTCATTGAGTCCAGAAACTCGGCATTGGTCTTGGTCCGTCTCATCTTATCGATCAGGAACTCCATGGAATCAGCCGGGTTCAACGAGGAAAGGAGCTTGCGCAGGATCCATACCCGGTTCAGCTCGGCCGGCTCCATCAACAGATCTTCCTTGCGGGTGCCGGACCGGTTGATATTGATGGCCGGGAAGATCCGCCGGTCCGCCATCTTGCGGTCAAGGACCAACTCCATGTTACCGGTCCCCTTGAACTCCTCGAAGATGACCTCGTCCATCCGGCTTCCGGTTTCAACCAGGGCGGTGGCAATGATGGTCAGGCTGCCGCCCTCCTCAATATTCCGGGCCGCCCCGAAAAACCGCTTGGGCCGATGCAGGGCCGTGGCCTCCACCCCGCCGGAGAGGATCCGGCCGCTGGCCGGGGTAACGGTGTTATAGGCCCGGGCCAGGCGGGTAATGCTGTCCAGCAGGATCACCACGTCGCGCTGGTGTTCGACCAGCCGTTTCGCCTTCTCGATGACCATCTCCGCCACCTGGATATGCCGTTGCGGCGGCTCGTCAAAGGTGGAACTGACCACTTCCCCGATGACGCTGCGGGACATGTCGGTAACCTCCTCGGGCCGCTCGTCGATCAGCAGGACGATCAGATGGATGTCCTTATGGTTCTGGGCAATGGACTTGGCAATCTTCTGCATCAACACCGTCTTGCCGGTGCGGGGCGGGGCCACGATCAGGCCGCGCTGGCCCTTGCCGATCGGCGCCATCAGGTTGATAATCCGGGTGGAGAAATCCTTGGGTTCACACTCCATGTTCAATCGTTCGTTGGGGTGCAGGGGGGTGAGATTGGTAAAAAGGGTCTTGTCCTTGGCAACCTCCGGCTTGTCGAAGTTGATCCGGTCCACCTTAAGCAGGGCAAAATAGCGCTCGCCCTCCTTGGGCGAGCGAACCACCCCTTCGATCGTATCGCCGGTGCGCAGACTCAACCGCCTGATCTGGGACGGGGAAACATAGATATCATCGGGACCGGGCAGATAGTTGGAATCCGGGGCCCGGAGGAAACCAAAACC
Organism: Desulfobacterales bacterium; assembly: GCA_021647905.1. Lineage (NCBI taxonomy): Bacteria > Pseudomonadati > Thermodesulfobacteriota > Desulfobacteria > Desulfobacterales > Desulfobacterales bacterium. The sequence goes on from JAKITW010000053.1 coordinate 4,110, forward strand.
GTCCGGCAGGATCTCCAGCACCCCGCTGGCCCGGACCATCCCGTTCTTGTCCGATTTGGCCACCTTGGTCTGGGCCTTGAGGATGGCGAAGATCAATTCCTGTTTACGCAGGGAACTGATCCCTTCGATCTTGTACTGCTTGGCCATCCTGGTCAACTCGATTATCTTCTTTTCTTTCAACTCTGCTAAATCCATTCAGTACATCTCCTCGTCAAGTAACTCTTCACCACGCCGGACACCCGCGCCCGGAGGCCGCATTTCCCCATTGGAAACGGCCAGCGGACAACGTCGCCACGGTACGCCGACATCACCGATGGGGCCGAACCGGGGTTAAAAACAGCCGCCGGCCGGCCGGATATTTTTTCCTAATTTACGACCCGGTAACAAAAAAAGAACGTAAGCGTTCACCAGCACCCCATCTTCGCACGATCAGGCCGGCTCACATAGGCATACTATGGATTCGCCGGCCTGCTTGCACGAATCCGTGGCACTGGTAAACGCTTACAGGCCGGTGGGTTCCGTAAATTTGTAGCCCCCCGGTGAACGGTTACAAAAAAACGGTCCTGAGACAAGCTGGTTGTCTGCTCCTCCACGAACCGGATGCACGCGACCACGGGGGTCACAGGTCTCATGCTTGGTTCATGCCCCGGGATCAGTTACAACCTGGTAACCCTATAATTCCTTCGTGGAAGCAAATATCACCCTTATGCGGAAATCGGATACAGAAATGAATAGATCAAGTGGATTAAAACATGCAGGATTCAAGGAGGTTATTTCTGAATCAAGAAACGTTTACACTTTTCTGTATGATTCGTGCAGGCCCGGTTGGGAACTAGGCGGGAAATTTATGGTAAATTTTTGATGAATACTATGCAGCACATCAGGCCCTGTCAAGTGTTTTTTCCTGTATTTCACTTGCAGCCACTACATTTAGCAAATGCAGCAGTTGGAGATAGGTATCGCTGATGCATCCGCTGTTGTCGATCACATGGTCCGCCAGCCTGGCCTTGACAGCCAACGGCAACTGGGCGGCCACCGCCGCTTCAGCCTCCCCGGCCGTTACCCGGTCACGGCCGGCCACCCGGGCCCGGCAGGTCGCATCGTCGGCATAGACAACGATCACTTCCCTGAAATCCTTGTCCCAGCCGGCCTCGTAGAGAAGCGGCGCCTCGACCACCAGGATCTGCCCGCTTTCCCGGCCAACGGCTGTTCGCTTCCAGGCGGTTATCCGAACAGCCACCTCTTCCCGGGCCAGGGGATGGAGCAGGCGATCAATCCGGTGGCGCAACTCACTGTCCCTGAAAATGGCCTGCCGCAGCAGTTTCCGGTCCAGGTGACGGTCCGGCCGGAAGAAATCATGATCAAAGGTTCGGGCCAGGGCCCGCCAGCCCGGCCGGTCCGGCTCCAGGATATCCCGGCAGACCTGATCAACATCAAGGACCAGCCAGCCGGCAACCCTTGCCAGAAAGGCCGCCACCATGCTTTTACCCGAGCCCATGCCGCCGGTCAATCCAAAAACCCTTGGCGCTCCCCTGTCCTCCATGCCCCTGGTCATCATCGGCTGCCACCCTTATCGGCGGAATCTAACCGCTTTCCCGCAACCGGGCAAGCAGGGTGGCCATATCCGGCCAGATCGGGGCCTGGAAATGAAGGGACTCGCCGGTCAGCGGATGATCAAAAGAGAGTATCGAGGCATGCAGACATTGCCGCCCTATCTCCAGGTCCTGATAATAGGATCTGGGCCTGCCGTATACCAGGTCCCCGGCAACCGGACAGCCCATGGCCGCCATATGCACCCGTATCTGGTGGGTTCGCCCGGTCTCAAGGGTGATCTCCAGGAAGGTCGGCCCAGGGGCAAACCTGTCCAACACCTTCCAGCGGGTCGCGGCCCGACGCCCGGTTTCAGGCCGTACCGCCATCTTCTTCCTATGAACCGGATGGCGACCAATGGGCAGATCGACACGCCCCTGTTGCCCGTCAGGCCGGCCGTCCACCAGGGCATGGTAGACCTTGTTCACCCGCCGCTCTTTAAACAACCGCACCAGCCCCTGGTGGGTCCGGTCGTCTTTGGCAACCACCATCACCCCGGAGGTATCCTTGTCCAACCGGTGAACGATCCCGGGCCGCTGCACCCCGCTTATCCCCGAAAGGGTGCGGCAATGGAAGAGCAGCCCATGCACCAGGGTGCCGCCATGATGTCCGGCGGCCGGGTGTACCACCACCCTGGGCGGCTTGGAAAGAACCAGCAGGTGATCATCCTCGAAAAGCAGCTCAAAGGCCACCGGTTCCGGCTCGAGCCGGACCGGCACCGGCAGGGGGATAACAATATCGATCTCATCACCGGGACGCACCCGGTAGGACGCCTTGGTCTTGAGCCGGGCGTTGAGCGAAACCCGGCCGCTTCTGATCAACTCGGCGATCATGGTGCGCGACGCGGCCGGCAACCGCACGGCAAGATATTGATCCAGCCGCTGGCCGGCCGCGCTTGTGGTTACCGGAAAACAATGCCGGCCCGGGACGATTTCGCCGGTCACCCGGGCCGGAGAAGCGATATGATCAACCTGGTTCTTCAAAAGACAGCTGCGGGGAAGGGATATATTTGCTAGGCCACGCACTCCTTTCAGCTGAAGATCTTCTCGATCTGCCGTTCCACCTGGTTCTCTTCGGTCTGCTTGGCAATGGAGAGTTCCTTGATCAGGAGATTCTTGGCCGTATCCATCATCTTCCGCTCGCCATAGGAGAGATCCTTGTCCTCCTGGAGCAGATAAAGATCCCGCAGCACCTCGGCAACCTCGAATACCGAACCGGTCTTGATCTTCTCCATATATTCCCGGTAACGGCGATTCCAGGTCTTGGCTCCGATCTCAACATCCTTTTCCTGGAGGATCAGATAGACCCTGTCCACGTCGGTGGAAGAAACAATGCTGCGCAACCCGACATTCTTGCTGGTGGCCGTTGGAATCATGATCACCATGTTATTGTTAAGGATCTTCATCACATAGAAGGCCTGCTCGCAATCGCCGACCCGGCGCTGTTCTATGGATTGAATAACTCCCACGCCATGGGCGGGATACACCGCCATATCCCCTACATCAAACACACACTACCTCCTTCCCTGCTGGAAAACGTCAAGAGCGGTCCTGGTCCGTTTCGCAGGGCAAAACAGACCAGGACCGCAGAGAAAATGATACTGGCCGCTCCAATATTTTCTTTGTCGCGTCAAGGACTATAACATGAATCGTGCAAATTTAAAAGCAGGCAGTTCCGGGCTTTTCCTTCAATGCCTGCAACAGGGGAATTATCTTTTGGTGCCGGACGGCTTGCCGGGCCCGGGATCAGGGCTCAACGGAGACTGTTCAGAAAGTTCATTGCCGCGGCCACATCCTGTTCAAGGAATATCCGCAGCCCCTCTTCAAGGGTGACAAACCGTTCCTCCACCGTTTTCAGCTCTGCCGAAGAAAAACCGGAAAGCACATAACGCTCGGCCGGAATCGGCTGGTCGGGTCGTCCGATTCCCACCTTGATCCGCGGAAAGGACTCCGTGCCCAGCCCTTGGATCAGGGAACGGATACCGTTGTGTCCGCCGGCCCCGCCCCGGGCAACCATCTTGATCCGGGCCAGGTCCAGGTCAAGATCGTCGTGGACCACCAGAATCCGTTCGGCCGGGATCTTGAAAAAACGGCTGATGGCGGCCACGGCGTCGCCGCTGCGGTTCATAAAGGTCATCGGTTTGACCAGTTGCACTGTCTTGCCCCACAGGCAGCCCTTGACGATCTCGGCCTGCCATTTGGATGAAGAAAAAGCAAAACCATGGCAACGGGCCAGATAATCCAGGGCCAGGAAACCGAGATTATGGCGGGTGGTCGCATATTGTGTGCCGGGATTTCCCAGTCCTACCAGCAGATGCATTTATGTGTTCCAGGGGTCAGGGGTCAGGGGTACAGGGGTACAGGGGTACAGGGGTACAGGGGTGCAGCAAAAAAAAGGGCCGGAAAAAGGCCAAGCCCCTTTCCGGCCACGCTCCTTCCTCGAAACCGATACGCTTCTAGGCGGCTGCTTCCTCTGCCGCGCCTTCCTCCGCCGCTGGCGCGCCCTCTTCCTCGACTTCCTCTTCCTCTGTTGTCTCTTCAACAACCTGCTTGAGATGGGTGACCATCACACAGGCCGCCTCCGCATCTTCAAGCAAGGTCACGGAATCGGGAACACTCAGGGTCTGACAGGTTATCGCATCGCCGATATTCAGGGCCGAGACATCAGTGTCAACCGTATCAGGAATATCCAGGGGCAATCCCTTTACATGGACAAAGGGCTTGACCACATTCATGAAACCACCCAGGTCAACGCCTTTTGCAACACCGACACAGTTCAGCGGCACCGAGTAAACCCGTTCCTTGTCCAGGGAGATCTCGAAAAAATCCACATGGATCAAGGCCTCGGTTACCGGGTCCTTTTGAATCTCCCGCACCATCACATGATGGCTGGAGGTGACCCCGTCGGCCTCAACCGCAAGGGAGACCACGGCGTTGCGGCCATGGACCTGCATCAATATCTTGCGAAGCAGAGCCGACTCCAGGGACAGGGCCACCGGCTCGGCCTTCACCCCATAGAGAATGGCCGGGGTCTTGCCCTCTCTGCGCAGGGAACGGGCCGCGCCCTTGCCGGAACCCTGCCGCACCGTGGCGGTCATATCCAATCGTAACATACTTGTGCCTCCTTATATCAAGCCAGCAGCCGCACGACCTTGCGCCTGCGTCCGGCTGGCTGTTGTCTGTTTTTATTCTTCTCGTGGCCGCCACCGTGACGGACACTCTCGCCTGTTTATACCGCAAGGGCATAAGTTTCGTTTGAGTCCACCCAAGCGGACTCAACTTAAGAGCTTTATACAAAAAGGGAACTCACCGAATCTTCCGAATGGATCCGGCCGATGGCCTCGCCCAGCAGCTCGGAAACCGAGAGCACCTTGATTTTTTCGCACTGCCTGGCAGCGTCATTCAACGGAATGGAGTTGCTCACCACCAGGGAAGAAATCCTCGAGTTCCTAATCCGCTCCACTGCCGGGCCCGACAGGACCGGGTGGGTACAACAGGCGTGCACGTCCACCGCGCCCGCCGTATAGAGAATATCAGCCGCCCCGCAGAGGGTACCGGCGGTATCGACCATATCATCGAGCAGGATGGCGGTCTTGCCGGCCACATCGCCGATAACCCGCATCGCCTTTGACTGGTTGGGTTTGTCCCGCCGTTTGTCAATGATCGCCAGTTCGGCGTTGAGCCGCTTGGCAAAGGCCCGGGTCCGCTCCACCCCGCCGGCATCCGGGGAAACCATCACCACATTGTTAAATTTGCCGGCGATATATTTCAACAGCACCGGGGCGGCGTAGAGATGATCCACCGGTATATTGAAAAAACCCTGGATCTGGCCGGCATGCAGGTCCATTGCCAGTACCCGCCGCACCCCGACCACGGTGAGCATCTCAGCCACCACCTTGGCGGTAATCGGCACCCGGGGCGCCACCTTGCGGTCCTGGCGGGCATAGCCGTAATAGGGCAGAACCGCGGTAATCCGCCGGGCCGAGGCCCGCCGCAGGGCGTCCACCATGATCACCAGCTCCATCAGGTGGTCATTCACCGGGGTACAGGTGGGTTGGATCACAAAAACATCGGTACCCCGGACATTCTCGCCGATTTCAATAAAAATCTCGCCGTCGCTGAAGCGCCGCACCTCGGCCTTGGAAAGGGGAATCCGCAGATGCCGGCAGATCGCCTCTGCCATCGGCCGGTTGGCGTTCCCGGAAAAAACCTTCATTATATTCGGCATATCAAAACCAGTCCAGTGATAGTTGGTAAACGCTTACGGGCATGAGGTTACCGTAATTCCATACCCCCGGATAGTTGCAAGGCTGAAAAATGGCAGGGGCGGGAGGATTCGAACCTCCGAATGCAAGGACCAAAACCTTGTGTCTTACCTCTTGACGACGCCCCTGCGCAGATATCTCCACGTGATAACGGGATTACCAGCCCTGATGATCGTTCATGCCCGTGATCAGTTACAATATCCCTGGTTATGCGGCCACACCGGTCAGAATAACCTGACCGCCATATTTACCGGCAAGCCCGCGACAACAGGCCCGGGCCCGGGACAATGCCTGTTCCGGTTCGCCGCAGAAAAGCCCGAATACCGTCGGGCCGCTGCCCGACATCAGGACGCCCTCCGCACCGGCCTGGAGAACTTGCTGTTTTATTTGCGCAATAACCGGAAACCGCCTGATGGTGACCCCTTCAAGGTCATTGGACAATTCAATCGGCAAATTAGCCGGTTTGGAGACATTCCGGGACGTGGTCTCGCAATTTCGCGCTAAGATATATGGATTGTCCCTGGTTGTCAACGCTAAATTCTCATAGACCCACCGGGTGGATACCGGGAATCCGGGACTGACCAGGACCACTGAACAGCGGTCCAAGGAGGACGCCTCAACAAGCCGGTCACCGATGCCGGTTGCCCGGGCCGCAACATAACCGGCCACGAAAAAGGGGACATCCGCGCCCAGGCTCCGGCCCAGGCCGTGCAGGGTTTCATGGTCCAACCCGGCGGCAAACAAGGTGTTGAGCCCGGTGAGGACCGCGGCGGCATCACTGCTGCCGCCGCCCAGGCCGGCGGCCACCGGAATCCTCTTGTGCAGGACAATGTCAATCCCGGAACTCAAACCGGCCGCATCCAGAAAGGCCCGGGCCGCCCGGAAAACGAGATTATCCCCGTTCTCAGGCAGATCGGTGCCCGGACAGCGTAACCGGATACCCCGGTCAATGACCCGCAGCCGGAGTCGATCGGCAAGCTCCAGCTTCTGCATCAGGGTATCGATCTCATGATACCCGTCCGGCCGCCGGCCCTTTACCGTCAAGACAAGATTAATCTTGGCCGGGGCATGAACCGTAATTTCCGTCATGGCTGCCTGCGACAATCGGATCTCTCTCCGGCCCATAAGAACCGCCCTGGACCGACCGGCCTACTTTCCGGCCTTGACGAACCGCATCTTCACTTCAAAGAGCACCATGCGCAGCAGTTCCTTTTCCTCGTCGGTCAGGTTGCCCCTGGTCTTTTCCTCAAGCATGGCCAGGGTGTCGATGCTGTGCTTGGCCAGCACCATGTCCCGGTTCTTCTCGCCGGTGACCGGGTCGCTGATTTCCCCCAGGTGATAGAGTACCGAGGTGTTCAACGACATGATCAGGGCCGCAAAGGTCACCTCGGGCATGACGCATTTGCCGTCTCTTTTCACCTGCCCCTCGGGACAGGGTTTGCAGCCATCCCCTTTGTTGTCCATCATCTCCCTCCTTGACGGTCGGCGGCATCATTTAATCCCGAACCTGCAAGCCGGATCAACCGGCCGGCAGATCCAGGACCATGGCGTCATCGATACTGGGCAGCCGCCGGACCTTGTCCACCAGTTCCCTGGTGATCAGGCTGTCGGTGTTCAGCAGGATCACATTCCGGCCATGCCCTTCCTCCCGGCCCACGGTCATCCGGGCGATATTGACATCAGCCTCGCCCAGGGTCACCCCGAGCTGGCCGATCACCCCGGGCACGTCCCGGTTATAGACAAAGAGCATCGCCCCTTCCGGCTGGGCCTCCAGCCGGAATGAGTTGAAACGGACCAGGCGCGGCTCCTTTTTGCCGAACACGGTGCCGGCCAGCATGTTCTCGCCCCCGGTGGTCTTGACCCGGATCTTGAGCAGGCCGGTGAAATCATCGGAATGGCCGGTCTTGGACTCCACCACCCGGATCCCCCTCTCCCTGGCGATCAACGGGGCATTGACATAGTTGACCGCATCCTGGAGAATCGGGGTGAACAGCCCTTTCAAAAAGGCAATGGTCACCGGGGTGATATTCATCTCGGCCAGTTCACCGATATACTCCAGGGTAACCTCTTCGACCCCGCCCTTGGCAATCTGCATATGAAAGGAACCGAGCATCTCGGCAAGCTTCACATAGGGCCCGACCTGGGCCAGGACCTCGCCGGAGACCGACGGCATGTTCACCGCATTGGTCACCTGGCCGCTGTTCAGGTAATCGGCCATCTGCTGGGCAATGGCCACGGCCACGTTCTCCTGGGCCTCGGTGGTCGACGCCCCCAGGTGCGGGGTGGCGATAAAGTTGTCCAGCCCGAGCAGGGGGCAGTTCTCCCTGGTGGTCGGCTCCACCGCAAAGACATCCAGGGCCGCGCCGGCAATCTCACCGTTGACCAGGGCATCATACAGGGCCTCTTCATCAACCACCCCGCCCCGGGCGCAGTCAATGAACATGGCGTCATTTTTCATCAACTTGAACTCGTTGGCCGAGATCAGCTTCCTGGTTTCCTTGGTCATCGGCACATGCACCGAGAAGAAATCCGCCTTCTGGCAAAGCTCTTCCAGGCTCATCAGCTCGACACCCAGCTTGTCGACCATTTCCTTGGGCATGTGCGGATCATAGGCGATCACCTTCATCTTGAGGCCCCTGGCCCGCTCGGCAAAAATGCTGCCGATCCTGCCGATGCCGATCACCCCCACGGTCTTGCCGGTCAGTTCCCGGCCCATGAACAGTTTCTTTTCCCATTTGCCGGCCTTCATCGAGGCGGTGGCCTGGGGAATGTTCCGGGCCAGGGAGACCATCATTGCAACCGCATGCTCGGCCGCAGTGGTGGAGTTGCCGTCCGGCGCGTTCATCACCACGATCCCGCTCTTGCTGGCCGCGGGAATGTCAACATTGTCAAGGCCGATACCGGCCCGGCCGATCACCTTGAGGTTGGTGGCCGCATCGATAATCCCGGCAGTCACCTTGGTGGCGCTGCGGATCACCAGGCCGTCATAGCCAGGGATGATCCTGGCAAGCTCTTCTGGGGCCAGACCGGTATTGATATCCACCTCCAGCCCGGCGTCCCTGAGTATCCGCGCCCCCACCGGAGCCAGATTGTCACTGATAAGTACCTTCATTGTCTCTCCTTTATCCTTTCCGCGGCAAAAACGTATATAAATGATAAGCTATTAAAGCAGCCCGTTGGACCGAGCCCGCCGGCCGGGGCGCGACTCGCCTCCCGAGAACGGAAACAGGGCCGGCAAGATCACCTGAAAACAAGCAAAATTAAATGTCTTCGGACAACAAGTCAAGAAAAAGGTCACTGCGCCGCGCCCCTTGCCCATTGCCCGTGCCCCCCGGAAGAATCCGCGCCATCTCTTCGCGCGCAACGACTTTCATATAAAACCCATCATTACATATTGAATGTGATTGGGAAAGAAGATATAACACGGGTCCTGTTACCAGGAGGCACAATTCCACGCAAACAAGTTGCCGGGACATGCCCCGGACTCCATATATGATATCAAGGAGAGATCCATGGACGAGATACGCTTACGATTTCCCCCCAGCCCCACCGGCTACCTCCACATCGGCGGGGCCCGGACCGCGATCTACAACTGGCTCTTTGCCAGAAAACATGGCGGCAAGTTCATCCTCCGCATCGAGGACACCGATGCCCGGCGGTCCACCCAGGAATCCATTGAGGGGATACTGGACGGTCTGAAATGGCTTGGGCTCGACTGGGACGAAGGCCCCTATTTTCAGTCGGAATACGCGGCGGAACATATTGCCACGGCCCGGAAGTTGATCAACAGCGGGCATGCCTACAGATGTTTCTGCACCAGGGAGGAACTGGACGCCAAGCGCGAGGCGGCCATTGCCGCCAAGATCACCTACATCTATGACCGGACCTGCTGCGCCTTGACCCCGGAAGAGATTGCGGCCAGGGAAGCGGCCGGGGTTCCCTTTACGGTCCGTTTCAAGATCCCGGACCGGCAGGGGATGTTCAGTTTCACGGACCGGGTATACGGGCTCATCCAGCGGCCCTACGCGGATCTTGAGGATTTCGTTATCGTCCGTTCCAACGGTCAGCCGCTCTATCTGCTTTCCAACGTGGTCGATGATATCCGCGACCGGATCAGCCATATCATCCGCGGCCAGGACGGGCTGGTCAACACCCCCAAACAGATCCTGATCTACCAGGCCCTGGGGGCCGAGGTCCCGGTCTTTGCCCACATGTCGCTCACCCTGGACCCGAAAAAGGCCAAGATCTCCAAGCGGTCCCACGGCGAGGTGGTCACGGTCCAGTTCTACAAGGAACACGGGTTCCTGCCCTGGGCCCTGACCAATTTTCTGGTCCTGCTGGGCTGGGCTCCGGGTGATGACCGGGAGATCTTTTCCCGGGAAGAGTTGATTGAGGCATTTTCCCTGGAAGGGTTGAGCCGGGCCAATGCGGTGTTCAATTACCACAAGGACGACCCCAAGTTCTTCACCGATCCCAAGGCGCTGAACATCAACGCCCACTATCTGCGCACCATGGAGGTGACGGAACTTGCCCCCCTGGTCAAGGAAGAGCTGATTGCCGAGGGGCTCTGGGACAATGGTTATGACACTGAAAAACGCACCTGGTTCCTGGAAACCCTGGCCCTGATCCGCGACCGTTTCCATACCCTCAAGGACTTTGCCGCCAGGGGCCGGGCCTATTTCAGCGATGACTACCCGGTAATGGCCAAGGCGACGCGGAAGAACATTGACAAGCACGAAAAAATCGCCGAATGGCTGGGCCTGCTGGCGGACCGGCTGGCCGGGCTGGCCGACTTTGACCGGGAAACCATTGAACAGGCCACCAGGGAGCTGGCTGCTGAGTTGCAACTAAAGCCCGGGATCCTGATCAACGGCGCCAGGACCGTGGTCACCGGGCAGGTGGCAGGTCCGGGACTCTTTGATATCCTGGTCGCCATCGGCCGGGACCGGGTGGTGGACCGGCTCAGGCGCTGCACTGAGATCGCCGGGCGGGCGGAAGGATAAAGTCTTACAGTTTCCTGGAGATCGCCAGACAAAATACAACCCCCTTGTTGTCCGGACCGGAATGGGCCCATACCCTGCCCTGGTGCAGTCCGGCGACCTCCTTGACAATGGCCAGCCCCAGTCCGGCCCCCTCCACCTCCTTTGGACACCCCTTCCTGATAAACATCCCGAATATCTGCTCCATGTCCTGCTGGTCGATCCCCTGCCCGTTATCCCGGACCGTGAGGAGGTGGAACCGGTCGTTGAGGTCATAGCCCAGTTCGATCTCGGAAAGGGCCGGACCGCCATACTTGAGCGCATTATCCACCAGGTTGCGCAGGGCCCGGAGTATTGCGAGCCGGTCACCCCTGATCCGGGCCGCTGTTTCCGTCTCAAGCCAGTTGAGGCGCCGCGCCGTCACCTGGGGGGCAAACTCCTCCCGGACGACCCGGAACAATTCGCTTATTGCCAGGGAGTCAATGGTCGGCCGCGCCTCCTTGGTGCGGATAAAGGTGTTGACCTTGTCAACCAGGGCGATTATCTGCTCACCGCCCTTGAGAATATGCTCGCAGTAGCGGCGGCCGTTCTCATCCAGGACCTCCCGGTATTTATCACCCAGGCGCCTGGTCAGTCCGAGGAGCGTGACTGCCGGGGTCTTCAGGTCATGGGTTATGGAATAGGCGAACCACTTGATCTGCTCCGCGCTCTTTTCCAATTCCTCCCTGGCCCGTTGCCGTTCAGTGATGTCCAGCCCCAGGGACAGGGCGCCCATTACCTCCCCGTCCCGGTCATACTGGATGGAGTTGTTCCATTCGCAGAGGAGCAGTTTGCCCTGCTTGGTCAGGTTCCTGCGGGTACCGCGGCCGGGCAGTTCCCGGGCAAGCAGCGAGTCAATGACATCCTCGACCCGGCCCCGCTCCTCCTCAGGGACCAGGAGTTCAAAAAAATTCTTGCCCAGCACCTCTTCCCGGCGCCAACCGAACATCTCCTCGGCCCGCCGGTTCCAGTCGGTGATCCGGCATTGCCGGTCCCAGAGAACAAAGGCCAGCGGTGCTATTTCATAAAGGTCGCGATACTGTTCCTCGTTCCGCTTCAGGTCCCGGAACAGGAGGTCATAGGGCCGCATCAGCCCGATTTCGATGATCGCCTTGTAGATCAGAAAACCCGAGCCGATCTTAAGCAGGTGGCCGGCCAGGTTGGCCGCGCTATACCCTTCGCTGGTGTCGCTGAAGGTCAATTCGGCGCCGATGGAGAGAAAAAGAGACCAGAGAAGCAGATGCAGGAGCCGTGGTTCGAAATCCTTGCGCCGGTACAGCAGAACCACTGCCGCCGCTACGAAGATAAGGCAGATGATAATCTGGTTGGCCCACTTGAACCGGACCAGTTCCGCCCCGGTCGGGAACCAGCCGGGAAAGAACTGCCCCTGGAGCAGACAGATGAACAACAGGCCGACGATAAGGGTATAGATCGCAAAGACCGGGGTGAGCCACAGCCGTCGGCGGAGAAAGAGGGGGGCAACCAGCAGGGAGACGCTTTCCAGGTAACAGGCGAAAAGACGAAGCTGGTAGGCCAGATCACCATTGTCATCGCCATGCGGAAGCACTCCCATCCCCTTGTATGACAGGGTGTGCAGGGCGTCGGTCACCCCGACGAACAGGTAGGCAATGCCCAGGAACAGCAGAAAATGATTCCACTGCATCCGCCTGGAACTCCAGGCCATCATGAAGATCCCGCCGGCAATGACAACGCTGAAGATCTCGGCCAGGTAATGGAAGAGCGGATAGTTGGTCCGGGCAACCAAATAGAGCCCGATAGCCAACAGGGGCCAGATCAACAGGTGCTTGGTATTTCCTGGCATGTAAACACCTCGACAACTCGTTGATATCACACCAGGATAATCAACATCGTTGCCGCCTTGTATCCGCACCGTTGTCGAACGTTCACGGATTCAGGAACATTATAGTTCGTGTCCGTCCAGAAATGAGCAATTTCGTTCAAGATCAAGGATCGCGAAAAAAATAACCGGAGTCATATAAATGATATTACGAGGATTATTTTTTGAGCATGACGCCGAGATTGGGCGAAAGGGCCATTTCTGGACGGGCACTGGTTCAACGGTGGTTATTTCCCCCCGGTCAGGAAGGCCTGGGCCTCGTCCACGTCATAACGGCTGCCGATGATCAACGGCACCCGTTGGTGCAGGGATTGCGGTTCGATGTTGAGAATATCCACGCCCTCATCGCTAATGGCGCGGCCGCCGGCCTGCTCAACGATAAAGGCAAGGGGGGCGGCCTCGTAAAGGAGCCTCAGTTTGCCGCTGGACTTGGCCGGGGTCTTGCTGTCGCGCGGGTAGAGAAAGATGCCGCCGGTAATCAGGTTGCGGTGGAAATCAGCCACCAGGGAGCCTATGTAGCGGGCGCTGTAGGGCCGTCCGGCAACCGGGTCCTCGCTCTTCAGGTGTTCGACATATCGGCGCATATTATCGGACCAGTAGCTGGAGTTGCCCTCGTTGACGCTGAAATACTTGCTCTTTTTCGGGATCCTGATGTCGGGATGGGAGAGATAGAACTCGCCGACGCTGGGGTCAAGGGTAAAGCCGTGCACCCCGGAACCAGTGGTAAAGACCAGCATGGTGCTGGAGCCGTAGATGATGTAACCGCCCGCCACCTGGGCATTGCCCCTTTGCAGCAGGTCACTCTCCCCGCCCTGGCTGCCGACAAAAGAGGGGCGGGGGCTGAAGCCGGAGTCAGTGCTCCGCCGGGAGAATCCGGCCCCGGCATTACGGCGGCGGTGGATGGAAAAAATCGTGCCGATGGAGACGTTGACATCGATGTTGGACGAGCCGTCCAGGGGATCAAAGGCCAGGGTATACTTGCCCTCGTAGCCGTCAACCACCGGGATGATGTCATCCTCCTCCTCGGAGGTCATCACGCAGATATAGCCGCACCGGGCCATCCGCCGCTTGATCGTGTTGTTGGCGAACTCGTCGAGCTTCTGCACCTCCTCGCCCTGGATATTGGTCTTCCCGGACATGCCGAGGATATCGGCCAGTCCGGCCATGTTCACCTCGGCGGAGATGGTCTTGGCGGCCACGATCAACTCGTTCAGCAGCCCGGTCAGTTCACCGGTGGCCTCCGGATACATGCGCTGCAGGTCCATGATAAGGCGGCTGACGGTTATTCCCAGCGGTCTGTGCATAATAATTCCCCCTCTTCCCATAGATATCCCAAGACCATTGACAGCGGAGCTTTTTTTGAATAACAGAGTATCTCCTTCCAGGTAATATTTAGGGGATCAACACGCTATTGTCAAATGAATTGAGCGTAAACGATACCGGCCGGCCAAGTGGCGGCCGGGCAGGTTGCCCGGGGAAATTTTCATTGTAGATTGTGGCTGCGGCCTGAAATATGGCCCAGCCGCAACGAAACAATGAAAGACGTCACTCCGGCATGGCAAGGCCGGCGCCTGGTGACGACTTTCATATAAACATATGGCATATTGGTTCGTAAGACCTGCAATTCCGTTTTGGAAATACATGAGCGTTTACCAGGCAGGGGGCAACCCGGAGTCCGGCGGGGCTTATACCCTGTGAGTGATTACGATCAAACAATCCCACTGCCGACAGAGGGTATAATACCCGTGACAAAAATGAAATTTTCACCCCGGCCATACCAGAAAAAGGCCATTGATTCCGTGATCTCCCGCTACCATAACGGGTCGACCAGAATGCTGCTTCATCTTCCCACCGGGGCCGGCAAAACAGTAATTGCCACCTTGCTGGTCGAAAAACTACTGACTTTCCCGGGCATGGGAAAAATTTTATTTATTGCCCATCGTGAAGAAATCCTGGACCAGACTTACGGGAAACTGAAAAATCATCTGCCCGGTCTCAATATTCAAATTGAGCAGGGGACCCGTTCCACTGCCAGGGACGCCCAGATAACCATTGCTTCCGTTCAATCATTAATCAGGCGGAAAAAACGGTTTGACCCCAGAGAATTTTCCGTAATTATCTGTGACGAATGTCATCGTGCCCTGGCCCCCAGTTGGACGGATGTGATAACCTATTTTTATGAAAACAAAAGGCCGGACACCCTGTTGCTGGGAATGACGGCAACGCCCAGAAGGTCGGATGGCCGGTCCGCTCTTACTGTTTTTAATGAAATCGCCTATGAGATCAGCCGGGTGGAGCTGCAAAATCTCGGCTATCTTGTGCCAATGAGCTACTACACGGTTCGGACCGAGCTTAACCTTGACCAGGTGAAGATGTCCGGTGGTGATTTCCAGGTGGGTTCACTGACAAAGATCATGAACACCCGGGAAAAAAGGGCCTTGGCATTAACTGCCTGGCAGGAAAAAGGAAGAGGGAAAAAAACAATCGCTTTTTGCGCCGGGGTGGCCCACGCCCGCCAATTGGCGGCAGACTTTGTGAGCAATGGAATCAAGGCCGGGGTCATTGATGCAAAAACAACAAAACGAAGGGAAATCTTAAATAAATTCAGAAAAAATGAGTTGGAAATATTGACAAACTACGGGGTATTGACCGAGGGATTCGATGATCCGGGAATCGAATGCATTTTATTGGTGAGACCGACCACCTCGCCCCTGGTTTACACCCAATGCATTGGCAGGGGATTAAGACCGAATAAAGGGAAAAATACGTGTACGGTAATCGACATGATTGACAGAAGCGCCCACCAGTTGCAGTATGGTGTGGCTGATATGTGTGGACTGCCGGAAAAATGGAGGTCAAGCGGCAGCGACCCATACCGCGAGTCAGAGGCAATATCCAGAATAAAAATATCTGCGGTGGACGCTTTTCTCAAAATAAAACAGGCCCGCTCCCTTGAGGAAGTACAGGAAATTCTCATGAGTATTCCCCCGGAATCCGTAACCGCGGGGCTTGATGGGGAACCAGTGCTTTATTATGAACCATGCGCGGAAAAACTTTCAGCTGCAAAGGCAAAGGAAGAAGCGCGAAAAATCCTGCAACAGGCCCACGCCCCCATAAAAAAGATTGCCTGGGCCGACAATACCCTGAAAATTTCCCTGGCCTCGCCCGAGATAAACAATGAAAAATATTCTTATGTAAAGTGGCACCTGCAAAGGGTCACCGGCCGGCCGGTTACATACCGGGAAGGGAGGAAGAAGGGCAATCCAAGGGCGTTTTTAAACTCAATGCTGAACGAAAACCAGAAAATAAAACATTTTGCTTTCAACGAAGAAGATAACAGCGTCATCGCCTGGATAAACAATTTATCTCATGATGAGCTATCTTATCTGTCTGAAAAATTTAAAGAAAAAACCGGGATGGATCTTAAGGTGCGAGGCCAGACAACTCTTTTTTAAAGGCAACCGGGCAATCCGCCAGGGACGGTAAAGAAGTAAAGGTGGTGGGAGAGCGGTTACCGCAGGCCGGGGGAAACAACACCCTGAACCCCTGACGCAGGCAAACAAAAAAACATGGAATATCAGCTCAAGCCGTCACCGGTTCAGGGAACATGAAACGGAGGAAGCATGACCCGGAAAGTGTATGCGAAACCGCCCAAGGCAATATTTGTGGCGCAACTGGTCTTAATCACGCTGTTCATGATGGTTGGCGTAGTATTTCTCATTGCCGCGGACAGCGAGGTAAGGATGTTGGTGGCAATATTCGTTGTCATCTGGGAGACCGCCTGTATTGCCATCCTCGTTAATGCCGTAAGGGCATTGAAGCTGATGCGGAACGGTAAGATCGAGGTTGCCGAGATAAGCGATCCGGCCGTGGCACAGGGGGCCGGCTTTGCCGCGAAACTGCGCGAGCTTGACGCGCTTAAAAAAGAGGGACTTGTCTCCGACGATGAATATCAAAAAAAACGGACGGAAATAATGCAGGAAAAGTGGTAAGCCTGATCATCCGGTAAATTCGATAAAATGTCAGGAAAAGCAATGAAGGGAAAAGCACTCATCTACGGGCTGCTGATTATCGCCCTGGCAGGACTTTCTTCCTGCATGTTACATTCCAGTTACAAGAGCGCCCTTAAAGAGGCCAAGAACAGAAACGCGGCACCGGAGGAGACCGGTTCCGCCCCGCTGATTGATTTGACCGGCCCGCCCCCGGATTGGACCGAGGAGGTTCTGCTGGGACTTTTTGCCAACCGCAATGACCTTGCCGTCAGGGTCAGCAACGGCGGCTGTACCGAAAAGGAGGGTTTCCGGGTAAATAACCCTGCAGGTCCCCGCGACCTGCAAAGGCGGTGCGGTTCAACCCGGGTTTCAGTGTCGGCCCTGCCGCGAGACGTAAGGTTTCGGTAAACCCCGTACGTTTGAGGTTGGACCGGGAAAGGGGTTTTCTTATAGCGAACGGTGTAGCGGACCCTGAGCCGCGGCCGTGACGGCAAAAGCGGAATTTGAAACAACTTCGG
>JAKITW010000054.1 GCA_021647905.1 Desulfobacterales bacterium
TTATGGCTTCCGAATCGCCGTTGCGGCGAAGCGAGTTCCTGCTTGATAGCCTGTTTATGAACAGCCGGCCCTTCTCAATGGAGCGGCCGTCGGTAGAAGAAGACCCCTTTCCCGACAGGAGGGGGTTTACTGAATGTTTACTTTTGTGGCAGCGGTTCCAGTCCGATATCCTCCTGATACAGCCCGAGTAAAACCGTTTGAGAAATAATAATCGTAAGGTATTATGGGTTCAGCAGCCGCAATACAGCGGGCTGTTGCAGGATCACAACCGGCCGGGCCGCGGCCCGGCGCCCTGATCAGGCAAAAACCACCCAGCACACCATCAGGGATTTCTCCATGTCCATGACCCATTGCCGATATGTTTTGTTTCTGCTCTTTATCATGGCTCCGATCGTTTTTTTATCCGGCCCGGTCCGGGCCCAGGATGACTTCCAGACCTGGCTGAGCGCACTGCGCCAAGAGGCCCTGGCAAGGGGGATCTCCAGGCCCATCCTTGATCAGGCCCTGGCCGGACTGAAACCCATCCCCCGGGTCCTGGAACTCGACCGCCGGCAGCCGGAGTTTACCAAGAGCCTGTGGCAGTACCTTGACCTCACCGTTTCCGACAAAAGGATCCAGCGGGGCCGCGACCTGCTCAAACGCCATGCCCGGCTGCTCGGCGAGATTGAGCGCGCCTACGGGGTCCAGCCCCGTTTCCTGGTGGCCTTCTGGGGCCTGGAAACCAATTTCGGCGATCATCTGGGCGGCTTTCCGGTGGTCGGTTCCCTGGCCACCCTGGCCCATGATCCCCGGCGGAGCGATTTTTTCCGCAACGAGCTGTTCATGGCCCTGCGGATTCTTGATCAGGGCGATATCAGGGTCAAGGCGATGCGAGGTTCATGGGCCGGGGCCATGGGCCAGCTGCAGTTCATGCCCTCCACCTTTGTCCGCTTTGCCGTGGACCATGACGGCGACGGCCGCAAGGACATCTGGACATCCCTGCCCGATATCTTCAGCTCGGCAGCCAACTTTCTGGCCAGTTCCGGCTGGCAGAAAAACAAGACCTGGGGCCAGGAGGTCCGGCTGCCGGATAACTTCGATCTTGCCCTGGCTGACCTGAAAATTAAAAAAACCCGCCAACAATGGCAAGAGCTGGGGGTCAGCGGAATGGACGGCCGGGACCTTGCCCCGGCCGACGACATTGCCTCGCTCATGCTGCCGGCCGGAGTATCCGGCCCGGCCTTTCTGGTGTTCCGGAATTACCGGGTGATCCTCAACTGGAACCGCTCACACCTCTATGCCATTGCCGTGGGTCATCTTGCCGACCGGCTCGCCGGATACGGCCCGCTGATCAGCCAACGCCCCTTGAACGACAAACCGCTCCATCGAACCGATATCATGAAAATCCAGCAGTTGCTTGCGGAACAGGGATTTGACCCGGGTTCGGTGGACGGCATTGCCGGTGGACGGACCCGGATGGCGATCAAGGCATTCCAGCGCGCCAACCAGTTGCCAATGGATGGCTATCCCTCGGCCGATCTGCTCGATCGGCTTGCTGCCTCCCGATAAAAAAACCATGAAAAGAAAATTTCACACCGCAACGGGCGCCCCCCTGCCCTTTGGCGCGACCTTTACCCCGGCCGGGCTGAATTTCGCCCTGTTCTCCCGCCATGCCCAGGCAGTCTCGCTGGTCATCTTTTCCGGGCCCCACGGCGGCCGCCGGACCGAAATACCCCTTGATCCCAAGCGTAACAAGACCGGTGACGTCTGGCACATCCTGTTATGCGGAATAGAGGATGAACTGTACTATGCCTACCGGGTCCATGGGCCGCATGATCCCCATGGACAGGGGCATGCCTTTGACCGAAAGGCGCTGCTCCTCGATCCCTATGCCCGGGTGCTCACCGGCGGCGAGCAGTGGGGCCGGCCGCTGGATAACGGCAGCGGCCGGATTGCCGGTTTTACCCGGTACTGCCTGGCCGGCCGGGACCAGTTCGACTGGCAGGGGGACCGGCCCCTGAACATCCCGCTCAAGGACTCGATCATCTACGAACTGCATGTCCGGGGGTTCACCCGGGACCCCAGCTCCGGGGTTTCCCATCCCGGCACCTTTGCCGGGATCGTGGACAAAATCCCCTATCTCAGACAATTGGGAATAACCGCGGTCGAATTGATGCCGATCACGGACTTCAATGAACTGGAAAACATCCGGGTCAACCCGGTCACCGGCGAGAAGCTCACCAACTTCTGGGGCTACAGCCCGATCTCTTTTTTTGCTCCCAAGGCCGCCTATGCCGCTGACAACGCCCCGGGCAACCAGGTCCGGGAGTTCAAGAAGATGGTCAGGGCCCTGCACCGGGCCGGGATCGAGGTGATCCTTGACGTGGTCTTCAACCATACCGCTGAGGGCGGGGCGGACGGGCCGATGATCAGCTTCCGGGGCCTGGATAATTCGATCTACTATCTCCTGGACTCCAAGACCCGGGAATATCTGAATTTTTCCGGCTGCGGCAACACCTTGAACTGCAACCACCCCCTGGTCCGGCAGTTGATCATCGACTGCCTCCATTACTGGGTGGTGGAGATGCATGTGGACGGCTTCCGCTTCGACCTGGCCTCGATCCTCGGCCGGGACCAGTCCGGCCGGGTGCTCTCCAACCCGCCCATGGTGGAGATCATTGCCGAGGACCCGATACTGGCCCATACCAAGATCATTGCCGAGGCCTGGGACGCGGCCGGGCTCTACCAGGTGGGCAGTTTTTCCACCAGCGCCCGCTGGGCCGAGTGGAACGGCCATTTCCGCGACGATGTGCGGGCCTTTCTCTGCGACCGGGACAACACGGTGGCCGCGCTGGCCACCCGAATCTCCGGCAGCGCCGACCTGTACCAGCGCAACGCCCGCCGGCCCTGTAACAGCATCAACTTCGTCACCAGCCACGACGGGTTCACCCTCTACGATCTGGTCAGCTACAACCGGAAGCATAACCAGGAAAACGGGGAGGACAACCGGGACGGCTTTGACCATAACCTGAGTTGGAACAGCGGCAGCGAGGGCCAAAGCGACGACCCTGGGATAAAAACCCTCCGCGCCCGCCGGGTCCGCACCCTGGCCTTGATTCTCTTTATCTCCCAAGGGGTGCCGATGCTGGTGGCCGGCGATGAATTCGGCCGGACCCAGCAAGGTAACAACAACGCCTATTGCCAGGACAACCCCGTCAGCTGGCTGGACTGGACCCTGGTTGAAAAAAACAAGGATCTGCTCCGCTTCTTCCGGATGCTCATCGCCTTGCGCAAAAAACATCCCCTGTTCCGCAGGGATACCTTTTTCCCGGCCGCGGGCAAGAGTTCATCCGATCCGATCCGCTGGCAGGCGGAGCGGCCCGATGTCCAGGACTGGTCGCCCGCGGCCCGGGCCCTGGCCTTTTACCTCTCCGGCGCAACCAGGGGCCAGGGGACGGACGACGATTTTTTCGTGATGCTCAACGGCAGTCGCCATGCCCCGCGGTCATTTATTCCCCATCCACCGCGACACAAGCGGACCTGGCGCCGGATCATCGATACCGCGGCAGCCCCGCCCGCAGATATCCTCCTGGAAGAGACCGGGGAGATCGTGGCCCCGGACAGCCGGATCACCGTGGCCCCGATGGCAGCGGTGGTGTTGATCGGCAGCAGACGATAACCAGGACCAGCAGGATAACTTAACAACCACCGTCTGAAGACGGTGGGTTAACTTAACGACTGAAAGTCGGGATACGGGTCACAGACCCGTTTTTGACGTGCTCGTGCTCGTGCTCGTGCTCGTGAACGTACTCGTACACGAACATAAGTGCCTTTGGCGAACGACAAGTCCATTTATCGAGCAACTCTCCTTGATAATCCATCCTGCTTGCTCGCAACATATTTATTTTTTTCTTGTCTCGATCACGTTTACGTTCACGAGCACGTTCACGAGCACGAAGTAAAAAAACTCTTCCCTTCCAACCGGATTCCATTGGAAGTGATAAATCTACCCGCCTGAAGGCGGGGGCTTTAACCTTAACTGGGACCAGTAACGAGTAACGAGTGCTGAGTGCTGAGTGCTGAGTGCTGAGAAAAAGTATAATCGCTCTCTTTCGGTTCAACTCATTACTCATTGCTCGTTGCTCGTTGCTCAGCACTTATCGCTCTGACACCTGAAAAAGGTTACCATGGACACCTCTCTCGACCTTCTCTTCATCGGTGACTCCCTGATCGAGTTCTGCAACTGGCAGGACCGTTTTCCGGAACACCAGGTCACCAACCTCGGCCGGGCCGGTGAAACAGTGGAGGGGTTGCTCACCCGACTCGAGTCCGTATGCCGGCGCCATGGCCAGGCTGACCGCATCGTGTTGATGACCGGCACCAACAATATCGGCATGGAGGATTACGGGTTTCCGGTCAACTACGAAAAAATCCTGGGCCGCCTTCACGAACAGTATCCCCGGGCCGCCCTCATCGTGACCAGCCTGCTGCCCTTACGCCTGCCCTGGATCGGTGACTCGGCCGTTCCCCGTCTGAACCGGGAACTGGAGAAACTGTGCACCAACCTGAATGCAACCTTCCACGACCTCTATCATCGGTTTACCGCAAACCGGCCGACAGCCGATGATCGCTGTTTTGCCAGCTACTACCTCGAAGACGATGTCCATTTGAGCGAACGTGGTTATGCGGTCTGGGCCCAATCCCTGGCCCCGCTGCTCATCTCGGCCGGTGCAGCGGGCCGGAACCGGACAAGAAAGAGTCCCAACAAGTAATTCATTGCCGTACCGTGGCTTTTTAGCTAAGATGGTTGCCTCTGTTTGCAACCGTACTTACCGTGTTATGATGGCGCCCGACAAACAATACGACAACCCTGAAGCACTCAATTCTTAAGGAGGATTTTCTCAATGCGCAAATATATTTCCCTCGGCTGCGGGCTCATGCTGCTCCTCACCACCAGCATTGCCTGCAACCGCCAGGACGCTGAAACAACCACCCAGAGCACTCCGGCCCCCGAGGCCAGCGCTCCGGCCAGCACCGAGACCCCGGCCCCGGCCGCCTCGCCCCTGACCGTCAAGAAGGGGACGGTCGTGGAGGCCATGAATGCCGCCGGGTATACCTATATGCTGGTCGATGACGGCACTGAAAAAAAATGGGTGGCAATCACCGAGTCCCAGGTAAAGGCCGGCGACAAGGTCTCCTACTATGACGGCATTGTCATGGAGAACTTCCACAGCAAGACCCTGAATCGCAACTTTGATTCCGTGGTCTTCTCCAGCGGCCTGGTCGGCCAGGCCCCCATGGGAATGGGAAACGGCCGGGCAGCCGGCGCGCCCATGATGTCCGGGGCCAAATCGTTCAACCAGGCCTTGCAGCAGGAGAGCGGGATGATGCCCTCTGTGCCCGCAGCCTCAATGGGCAGCAAAAAGGCGGTTGTTCCCTTTATCGAAATCAAGGTGGCCAAGGCCGCCGGCGACAACAGCTACACAGTGGGCGAGATCTTTGAAAAAGCAGCTGAACTTGACGGCAAACAGGTAACGGTCCGCGGCAAGCTGGTAAAGGTCTCGGCCAACATCATGGGCCTTAACTGGCTGCATATCCAGGACGGCACCGGCCATCCGGAGCAGCGGACCCATGACCTGGTGGTAACCACTTCGGCCCAGCCGGAGGAGAACTGGGACATTATCACCGTTCATGGCACGGTCAGCGCTGACAAGGATTTCGGCGCCGGTTACTTCTATCCGGTGATCATCGAGAATGCCTCGGTGAGCAGATAGACTATTCTCCCGGTCCGGGCCTGCCGGAATCCGGCCGGTCCGGACCTTGGCAACCCCATCCACGGTCCCTGCTCCGTTGTTCTTGATTTTCGGACAGGGGCGGGCGGAAGATTATGAAAATCGTGGTGATCGGACCTGGGGCCCTCGGATGCCTGCTGGCGGCTGCGATCCTGCTCAGGACCCATACCCGCGAGGAACAAGACGGCCACACCCTGTGGCTGCTTGACCGTTCCCCGGCCCGGGCCGCCCGCCTGGCCGACCATGGCCTGATCCTGGAAAAAGCCGGCAAACAACGCCTCTGCCGCGTGCGGGCCACGGCCGTGGCCGGGGAAATCGGGCCGGCGGATCTCCTGTTTCTGTGCGTGAAGGCCGGGGACGTCCGTGCCGGCCTGGCCTCAATCTCCCCGCTCCTGACCCCGGAATCACTGGTCATTACCCTGCAGAACGGTATCAGCCATATCGACATCCTGCGGCACTGGCCCCTGCCCGGCCGGGCCGCGGCCGGGGTCACGGCCCAGGGCGCGAACCTGGCGGGACCAGGCCATGTCCTCCATGCCGGCCAGGGCCCCACCAGCATCGGCTTCCTGCAACCCGCCGATACCGCGGCCAACCATCGGTTGACCCGGGCCGCGACGCTCTTGTCCGCCGCCGGGTTTGAGGCCACGGTGGTCCCTGACA
Source organism: Desulfobacterales bacterium (assembly GCA_021647905.1). Lineage (NCBI taxonomy): Bacteria > Pseudomonadati > Thermodesulfobacteriota > Desulfobacteria > Desulfobacterales > Desulfobacterales bacterium. The sequence goes on from JAKITW010000054.1 coordinate 6,432, forward strand.
TCATCAACCGGGTGTGGGACAAGCTGCTGATCAATACCGGCATAAACGCCCTGACCGCCATCCACGACTGCCCCAACGGACAACTGCTGAAGATTACCGCTGCCCGCAGTCAGATGACGGCCGCGGTCCGGGAAGCCGCTGCCGTGGCCCGAGCCAGGGGAGTGGTCCTCAGCACCGATCCCGTTGTCCGCACCAAAGAAGTCTGCCGCGCCACCAGCGCCAATATTTCATCCATGCTCCAGGACGTACGCGGAAAACGGGCCACGGAGATTGACGCCATCAACGGCGCGGTGGTGGCGGCGGCCATCCCCCTGGGAATAGCGACGCCGATCAACCGGGAGTTGGTACACCGGGTCAAGGAGCTTGAACAGAGTTATTTATTTTGACTTCTTTCCGGAAACCCCGTAATTTTTTTCTTATGATGATTTCAAAAATCAACCCGGCTCAGCTCGGGTTTGACATTGATGGCGTGGTTGCCGATACGGCCGAGGCCTTTATGCGAATTGCCCGAGATGAGTACGGTGCAAACGGAATCACGGTGGAGGATATTACCGAGTTTGAGGCAGAGCAGTGCCTGGACATGGATCCGAAGATAATTGACGCCATCTTTCACCGCCTGGTGGTCGAACCGCTGGCCGCCGACCTCAGACCGATGGAAAATGCGATCCCGGTCCTGCGCGAACTGGCGGAGGTTGCGCCGCTTACCTTTGTCACTGCCCGCCCGCTCGGCGCGCCCATTATCGACTGGCTGCGGACCATGCTGGGCGCCGAGGTGCTGGCCGGGGCCCGGGTCAAGGCCATCGGCGACCATGACAACAAGGCCCGGTATATCAAAAAACTCGGACTGGACTACTTTGTCGACGACCGGGCCGAGACCTGCCTGCAACTGGCCCGGGAGGAAATCCAGCCGATTGTTTACTGCCAACCCTGGAACCGGGGCCGCCATAATCTGCAAACCGTGGCTGACTGGCAGGCCATCCGCTCCCTGGTGTTCGACTGACCGGCATGGCCGGACCATAACTTTTGGGCCGCGGCCACAACCAACAATGAAAATCTCCCCGGACAGCGAGCTTCGTCCGGCACGACCTTCATATAAAGGACTCAAAGACCATGCGCTGTCCGCATTGCGGCAAGGAAATCGCTGTCTACAACAACCCGTTGCCCACGGTGGACATCATCATTGAAAACAAGGCCGGCATCGTGCTGGTGAAAAGAAAAAACAAACCACTCGGCTGGGCCCTGCCCGGCGGTTTTGTCGATTACGGCGAATCCCTGGAACAGGCCGCGGTCCGGGAGGCCCTTGAGGAGACCGGGCTGGCGGTGACCCTTTACCAGCAGTTCCACACCTACTCGGACCCGGGCCGCGATCAACGTCATCATACGATCAGCACGGTGTTCCTGGCCACGGCCCAGGGAAGCCCCCGGGCAGGAGACGATGCCGGCCAGGCCCGGTATTTTACCGAAAAAAACCTGCCGGAGCTGGTCTTTGACCACCAGTCGATCCTCAGGGACTATTTCCGCTGCAAAGGGGCATACAGCAGATGAGCGACAGTGACAGCCGAAAAAAAATCCTCGTTGCCGATGACGACCCCGTGGTTCTCGACCTGCTGGCCTCCTATATCAGCAGCCTGGGCTATACCCCGGTTACGGTAAAAGACGGACTCGCCGCGGTGAAGGAGCTGGAAAAGCTCGATTGCAGCATCGTGGTCACTGATATGATGATGCCCAGAATGAACGGCATGGAGCTTTTGCGCTACATCCGCAGACACCATCCCCGAACCAGCGTCATCGTGGTCACCGGCTACGACCGCACCTTTTCCTACACCGAGGTGATCAAGGCCGGGGCCAGCGATTTCATCAGCAAGCCCTTTAGCGCCGATGAACTGGAGGCCAAGCTCAACCGGGTAATCCGGGAGCAGGAACTGGTCCGCCAGCTTGAGCTTTTGTCAATCTCCGACGCGCTTACCGGACTCTTCAACCGCCGCCATTTTGACGCGAAAATCTGGGAAGAGGTGCACCGGGCCCATCGCCAGGGCCACGATGCCTTTCTCCTGTTGATGGATGTGGACCGGTTCAAGGAGTACAATGACCAATACGGTCATCCGGCCGGGGACCAACTCCTGCAGACCCTGGCCGGCATCCTCACCAGTTGTATCCGGACCAATGTTGACTGGGCCTTCCGCTTCGGTGGCGACGAGTTCAGCGTGATCCAGGCCCAGATCGGCTGGGAACAGGCGATGGACACCGGCCGGCGAATCATGGAAAAGTATGCGGAACACGAATTTTCCACCACCAGCCTGAGTGTCGGGGTGGCCCGGTTCATTCGCCACGAGGGCAACTCCTGGCAGGAGGATGTCGCCGACCTTGTCCAACGGGCGGACAAGGCCATGTACCAGGCAAAACAGGGGGGCAGAAACAAGATCATTGCCGATAACGAATCATCTCCAGACCTTGGTTGAACCGCCCATGGCTGATCCATCATCTTCCCGCACCAAGCAGCCGGTCCTGCTCAGCACTCTCCTTGCCGACATGTTCCGTGACAGGAGATGGGACAGCCAGCGGGAACTGCACCGGGTTTTTCTCTTCTGGGAACAGGCGGTTGGCCCGGATATCTCCTGTCAGGCCCAGCCGCAGCGGATCAGGAACACCACCCTCTGGGTCCAGGTCCGGGATCCGATCTGGATGCAGCAGCTCCATCTCCAGAAGATACTCCTGCTCGAACGACTCAACCAGCGGCTGACAAAGGCCCGACTGACCGACATCCGCTTCACGATCAATACCAACCTCAAAACCATGGCCCCGGCGCCGGAGACCAGGCCCCGGGATCTCCCCTTAAAAAAAGAAATCGATCCGCAAAAGAAACAGCAGGGCGAACGGCTGGTGGCCGGGCTGAAGAACGATGAGATCCGGGCCGCCCTGCAGAGTTTGTGGGACACCTTCCACCGGTAGGGGCTTAGCAGATTCTCGGCAGGGCCTCGCCCTGGAGCATCTCAATCAGCCGGCGGCCGCCGATCCCGGTCTCAAGCACCACCTCACCCGGATGCGCGGCCACCGCCTCGCCGATGATCCGGGCATCAATACCGGCCGGTTCCCGCCTGACAGCGGCCAGCACCGTTTCGGCCCGGTCCGGGGCCACAAAGGCCAGAAGCTTGCCCTCATTGGCCAGGAACAACGGGTCAAGGCCCAGAAGTTCACAGGCGCCCCGGACATCGTCCCGGACCGGCAGCGCGTTCTCATGGATACGGAGCCCTACTTTCGAGGCCTGGGCCAGTTCGTTCAGGGCAGTGCCCACCCCGCCGCGGGTGGGGTCCCGCAGGACATGGATCGCATCCTGCCCGGTCTCCAGCATTGCCTTGACCATGGTGTGCAGGGGGGCGGAGTCGCTGCTAAACCCGCCCTGAATCTTCAGCCCTTCCTGGAGACAGAGGATGGTGGTTCCGTGGTCGGCCATGGTGCCGCTCAGGATGATCTTGTCGCCGGGCCTGCCGTTTTCACAGGAGATATCCAGGTCATGTTCCAGGATGCCGATCCCGGCGGTATTAATAAATATCTTGTCCGCCTTGCCGGCCGGCACCACCTTGGTGTCGCCGGTGACGATCTCCACCCCGGCCCGGTCGGCACAGCCCTTGATCGAGCGGACGAGCCGAACGAGATGGTCATAGGGAAACCCCTCCTCGATGATCAGTCCCAGCGACAGAAAGGCCGGCCGGGCGCCCCGCATGGCCAGGTCGTTGATCGTGCCATGCACCGCCAGGACGCCGATGTCGCCGCCCGGGAAAAAAATCGGGTCAACCACGAATGAGTCGGTGGAAAACGCCAGCCGGCCGCCACCCACGCTGAGCAGGGCGCAGTCCTCCATCGGCGCCAGGGCGTCACTGTTGAACCCGGCCACGAACAGCTCCCTGATCAGGTCGTTGGTGGCCTTGCCGCCGCTGCCGTGGGCCAGGGTTATCTTCTTGCTCATCAAGGTTCTCCTTATAATTACCGGTTTCCGGTTGCGCAGCCCATCATACCTGGCTGGCTTCCTTTTTGCAAAACCGGCGATTTGGGCTTGAATCATAGGAATCATGAGGGTATAAGCAATATGCCGTGTACCTGGATCGACACTCGATTGTTCGTCATTTGATTATCGTCTTTCCTCGGCACGCGGCACCATGTTGCTTATACGATTGCCGCCGGGCCCCGGGCGCCTCCCGGAGCAGCTGTTTTTTTCTTATGACAACCGGACACGCCACCATGCCTTACAACAATATCCTTGACAAGATCGGCAATACCCCGCTGGTACGGATCAACCGGTTGTTCACCGGCAAGGTCTCAATCTACGCCAAGCTGGAATCCTTCAACCCCGGCGGTTCGGTCAAGGACCGGATCGCCCTGGCGATGATCGAGGAGGGTGAAAAAAGCGGGTTGCTCACCCCGGACAAGATCGTGCTCGAGGCCACCAGCGGCAACACCGGGATCGGCATGGCCATGGTCTGCGCGGTCAAGGGATACCGCTGCCAGTTGGTCATGCCCGAGTCGGCGAGCATCGAACGGCGCAAGATCATGACCGGCTATGGCGCCGAGATCCTGCTCACCCCGGCCAAGCGGAGCACCGACGGCGCCATTGAGCAGTCCTACCATATGGCCCGGGAACATCCGGACCGCTATTTCCTCACCGACCAGTTCAACAACGACGCCAACTGGCGCGCCCATTACGAGATCACCGGTCCGGAGATCTGGGAGCAGACCAACGGCAAGGTCACTGACATCATCTCCACCCTGGGCACCACCGGCACGGCCATGGGGTTGAGCAGATACTTCGGTGACCACCATCCCGAGGTCCGGGTCACCGCGGTGGAACCCTTTCTCGGCCACAAGATCCAGGGGCTGAAGAACATGAAGGAGTCCTACAAGCCGGGCATCTTCGACAAGACCCTGCCCTATCAGATCATGAACATCCCGGACAACGAGGCCTTTAAGATGGCCCGGCTGCTGGCCCGCAAGGAGGGATTGTTCGTGGGCATGAGTTCCGGGGCGGCGATGTGCGCGGCCATTGCCCAGGCGAAACGGATGGAGGAGGGGATGCTGGTGGTGATCCTGCCGGACGGCGGGGAACGGTATCTCAGCACCCAGCTCTTCACCCGGGCGGTCAAGGAGAAGGCCAGGACCGCCGGGCTCAGGTTCCATAACACCATGTCCAAAAAAAAGGAGGAGTTCCGGCCGATTTCACCGGACCGGGTGACCTTCTACGCCTGCGGCCCCACGGCCCACGAGTACGCCACCCTGGCCCATTGCCGGCGCTTCGTGGTTGCCGACCTGATCCACCGGCTGCTGGTCGGCAAGGGCTACAAGGTGCATTTCTTCATGAACTTCACCGATCTGGACGACAACACGATCATCGGCGCCGAGAAAAAGGGGCTGCCGATCGAGGAGTTCACCCAGACCTATGTCGACGAATTCAAAAAGGATATACAGACATTGGGCGTGCTCCCGCCCACCGGCTATCCCCGGGCCTCGGAGCATGTGGAGGACATGATCGACATCGCCCGCCGCCTGATCGACAAGGGCTATGCCTATGAAAAGCACGGCTCGATCTATTTCGACATTGCCCGCTTCAAACCATACGGCCGGCTTTCCGGGGTGGACCTGAGCAAGATCCAGGTGGGCAAGACAGTGGACCTGGACAACTACGACAAGGAACACCCGGTGGATTTCACCCTGCTCAAGCGGAGCACCCTGGCCGAACTGAAAAAGGGCATCTTCTTCCAGACCGAGTGGGGCAATGTCCGGCCCGGCTGGCATATCGAATGCGCGGCCATGGCCACCCATTACCTCGGCGAGACCATTGACATCCACACCAGCTGTCGCGACCTGATCTTTCCCCATCATGAGAACGAGATCGCCATTGCCGAGGCCCTGACCGGCAAGCCGCTGGCCAACTACTGGCTGCACAGCGAGCTGCTCCTGGTGGACGGCAGGAAGATGTCCAGGGAGGCCGGCAACATCATCACCCTGCGGGACGTGCTCGCCGAGGGCTACAGCGAACGGGAGATCCGTTTCCTGCTCCTCTCCACCCACTACCGCAAGCCTCTCTACTTTTCGCGCAAAAAGCTTGACGACGTACGCAAGAACCTGGCCCGGCTGGACGGATTCGTGCGCAAGCTTATCTGCCTGCCGCCGGACATGCCGCACCCGGAGGTGGCCGCCTATCTCTCGGACATGGAGGACACCTTTTTCAAGGCCCTGGACAACGATCTGAACATCTCCCGGGCCCTGGGCGCGCTGTTCGACTTCATTAAAAAGACCAACCCGATCCTGGCCGAGGGGCAGCTGGACCTGGAGCAGAAGAAGTATATCCTGGAGTCGTTCGAGAAGATCAACACCATTTTGAACCTGCTCAGGCTCAAGGAGTGCCCCCTGGCACCGGAGATCGACAAGCTGCTCCGGGCCCGGGAAGAGGCGCGCAAGGAAAAAGACTGGGAAAAGGCGGACACCGTGCGGGAGGAACTGGCCCGCCAGGGGATCGAGGTGGCGGATACGGCCAAGGGACCGGTGTGGAAAGAGAAGAAATCCGAGTAGAGGACCGGCTGCGCAGGGAGGCGGGCGGCTGGAATTGGGTTGCAAAATCAGCGCCGGCGTGCTAGAAAACTGGCTTTCCTTATCCGGCCGGAGCCCGGGATTTTTTCCCGCCCGCCCGGCCGACCAGATCATACCCGGGAGCGCCCGTAGCTCAGCTGGATAGAGCAACGGACTTCTAATCCGTAGGTCGCAGGTTCAAATCCTGCCGGGCGTACCAGTAAAAGCAGGTGGTCAGGCCGTATTGACCTGACCCCTTGATTTTCGACAACACCATTACTAGCCATTATTCTTTAATGATTCTAGTACGTTAACAAGTTCCCCTGGCTCAAAAACTGGCAGCTGAGATTTTTTGAAATCAATGCTGTTCCTTGTCACGATGTATTTTGCTCCTGCATGAAGAGCTGCCTCATGCAGCACGGCATTTTCAAGAACCAGGCGATTTACCGGGGACGGGGACGCCCTTAATATTTAAATATTTGAAAAGTCTTTACACTGAGAAAAAATCGCCCATGTGATGAAATTCACCCTCCCCGAACCGAACTCGTGAAGTTAAAAACTTAAGGGCGTCCCTCTCGCCTCTGCGTCCCCCTCGCCTCCGTACATGCCGCGGTCAAGACAAAAAAAGTAAAACTCTGTTATACTGTTTTTTGTCTTGAATTTTTTTGTAACCGTTCACCATGGGCAAAAACTTTGCAGCAATCTCCGGCATGTAAACGCTCAGCAGTGCCGTAGATGCGCGTGTCTGTCAATCGTCCGATGTTTTGTTAGAGGACAATCGTCCCGCCGTTTGGTTGCGGGACAACGAGGCCTGTTCGCTATAGCCCCTCTCTATGCGGGCAGGCCGATGACAAAACAGATGGGGCGCTGCTGAGCGTTTACAAATTTTTCACATGAGAGTGAGGTAAAATCATAACGTATGCGCATCGCCATGCTTTCTTCCATCGCCTGGAGAACTCCGCCCCGCCATTACGGCCCCTGGGAGAGAATCACTTCCCTTTTGACCGAAGGACTCAACGCCAAGGGCGTCGACGTCACCCTCTTTGCCACGGCCGATTCCCAAACCAAGGGCAAACTGAAATCAGTATGCAAAAAGGGGTACGAGGAGGATACATCAATTCTTCCCAAGGTGTGGGAGTGCCTCCACATTTCGGAACTCTTTGATCATGCCGACGAGTTCGACCTGATTCATAACCAGTTCGACTTTTTGCCCCTCACATACTCGGGCCTGGTTTCCACCCCGGTCGTGACCACCATTCACGGTTTCTCCTCCCCTGACATTCTTCCGGTGTTTAAAAAATACAACGGCAAAGTCCATTATGTCGCCATCAGCGATTCCGACAGGTCCCCTGAACTGGATTACATCGCCACCATCCATCATGGAATCGATCTGGAGAATTTCACCTTTCAATCCCGTCCCGGCGAATATCTCCTCTATTTCGGCAGGATCCATCACGACAAGGGGACGAAAGAAGCCATTGAGATCGCCCGCCGCGCCGGGAAAAAATTGATTATCGCCGGGTTCATCCAGGACCGGGAATATTACGAAACCCACGTGGAGCCGGAAATCGACGGCAACAGGGTGGTTTACGCGGGCAGCGCCGGACCCGGCCGCCGCGATGAACTCCTGGGCAACGCATACGCCCTGCTCCATCCCATCAAGTTCAAGGAACCCTTCGGTCTCTCGGTGATCGAATCCATGGCCTGCGGCGCTCCTGTTATCGCCTTCAACCTGGGAAGCATGCCCGAACTCATCAGGGACGGGGTCAACGGGTTCCTGGTCTCGGGGGTGGAAGAAGCTGTCCGCGCCGTTCCCAGGGTGGCGGACCTCGACCGGGCCGACTGCCGCAAGCATGTGGAGGAACGGTTTACCGTTTCCAGAATGGTTGATGAATACATTAAAGTATACGAGCGGATCCTTGCAAAGGAGGCCAGGGAAGACCACAGGCCGTGGGGATACTACACCATTCTCTCCGACGCAACGGACCATAAAGTAAAAAGAATTGTCGTCTATCCCGGCAAACGGCTCAGCCTGCAACGCCACCGCCGCCGGGCGGAACACTGGCACCTTATCGAAGGGGAGGCCATCGTCACGGTGGACCAAAAACAGATCCCTCTGCAACCGGGCGACTCGGTGGACATCCCCAGGGGCGCCCTGCACCGGGTGGAGAACAGGAGCACGGAAAACCTCGCCTTTATCGAAATCCAGACCGGAGATTATTTCGGAGAGGATGATATCGAGCGGCTGCAGGACGATTATGGAAGATTATCGGCTTCGCAAAAAGCCGCTCAGCCGACCGGTTGACCGTTCTAACCCCTTGATTTTACGTGTCAGCCGGTGGCACAGAGTCACTTTTTACGCGCCCAACGGAAGTGCCCTTGGGGTGAATGCATCAAGATTGTCGGTCTCGCAACAACCCGCTCGACGGACGTGATTCGTCTTGTAACTTGTTGGTTTTATTGGGTGGCATTTGAAGCCTTTCGGGTTGTTACGAGTTCATCAAGATTGTCGGTCTCGCAACAACCCGCGAGACGGACGTGTGTCATGTTGTAACTTGTTGATTTTATTGGGTGGCATTTGAAGCATTTCGGGTTGTTACGGGTTCATCAAGATTGGGGTAAGAATGGGTATTACCAAATTTGAACCGCCGGTTAAACGATACAAGGGAAATCCCATCCTGACGAAAGACGACGTGCCCTACCCCGTGGTCACCGTTCATAACGCGGGCATGACCAGGCATGAAGACCGGTATATCATGCTTTTCCGCGCCCACCTCCGCAACGGCCGGTGCGTCATCGGTCTGGCCCAAAGCACGGACGGGTACTCCTTTGAGGTCTCTGCCGAGCCTTTTCTTAGGCCCGCGAAAGAGGGAGTATTCGCGGAATATGAAGAGTTCGGCGTTGAGGACCCCCGTATCTGCTCTCTTGATGATGAATACCTTATAACCTACAGCGCCTATTCAAAACACGGCGTGCGCATCGCAATGGCCCGCACGAGGGACTTTAAAAAGGTGGAACGCGTTTCCCTGATAACCCAGGCCGATTATCGCAACGTGGTTATCTTTCCCCGGAAATTTAACGGACGGTACGCGAGAATGGACCGCCCCCACTCGGAAATCTCTCCGTGGTCCATCTGGATATCCTACTCGCCCGACCTGGTCCACTGGGGGGATTCCAGGGTCCTGATTAAACCCGCCGCCTATCACTGGGATGAAATGAAGGTCGGGCCTGGCGCCACGCCCATTGAAACGGACCAAGGATGGCTCAATATCTTTCATGGAGTTTTTCCCACCATGGACGGATCGGTCTACCGGCTGGGCGTGGCCCTTCATGATCTCCACGATCCATCGATAGTCCTGGGAGTTGCCGACGACTGGATCCTGCAGCCCGAGGATCCATGGGAGGTTACCGGTTATGTTCATAACGTGGTCTTTACCTGCGGGGCCATAAAAGAAGAGGACAATACCATAAAGATTTACTGGGGGGGCGCGGATACGGTCATGTGCGTGGGAACGGCCCGGATAGACAGACTCATTGATCTTTGCCTGGAAAACCATAGAAAGGCGATATAAGAACCTGACATGAAAAATAACAAACCTTTGCGAGCCAGGAGACGGTCCCATGTCTTTTCATCGGAAAAATCCCGCGTTATTACCAGGTTTCACGGCCTGTCCGAATCGAGGCTGGAGAACGTTATACACAGGGTCCTGAACATGGCGGAAGAAAAAGTGTCGAATCTGCTTGAGCAGGTCATGGAAGAGTTCTCCCACCGCCACAGAAATTTCAGGGAGGCCCTGGAGGACAATTTCAATAAAATCATCCATCTTCTCCCGCCGGAATGCTCCGTTTCCACGGAGAGAAAACTCCTGCTCGGTTCCTATTTCACCTGCGAGTATTCCGTGGAGGCGGCCGCTCTCTTTAATCCCTCCATCGTTCTTCATCCCGATCAGAGCGGCATGGGGACGGACAAAATACGGTTTATCATGAGTTTCAGGGCCACGGGGGAGGGCCATATCTCCTCGGTGGAGTTTAGAAGCGGGGTTATAAACAAGAACATCGATATTTATTTCGATCCCATAAGCGAGTATGTAGAGACGCCGGAAATCGTCCGGGACCACGCTTACAACAAACACCTTTTTCAATTGAAGCTGAATGAGATGGAGGCCTGCAACGAGGTCACCACCTATATTTTAAATAAACTGGCCGATGAGTTTTCCCTGAGCGAGTTGGAAGCCGAAATAAAATGTATTGACAATGAAGTCTCTTTCCCCGGGTCCCGCAAGAATGAGACGGTGGAAATAATCCGCTGGCTCGCCAGGTCGAACTATGAAATAAAGTTCGGAAGAGACCATCGAATATCGGAAAGGGTCATTTTTCCCGTGTCGGAGAATGAAAGCCGGGGGATAGAGGACGCGCGGTTCGTGCGCTTCATCGACGGGGAGGAAGTAACTTATTACGCCACCTATACGGCCTGTAACAGTTTCATGATACTGCCCCAGTTGATTGAGACAAAGGATTTCCTCACCTTCAAAATCATCACCTTAAACGGCAAGGCGGTGCAAAACAAGGGCATGGCCCTTTTCCCCAGGCGTATTAAGGGGAACTATGTCATGCTTTCCAGGCAGGACGGGGAAAATAATTATATAATGATCTCCGACCATCTGCATTTCTGGCAGGAGTACACATTATTGCAAAAACCCTCCTTTCCCTGGGAATTCATCCAGATCGGCAATTGCGGCTCCCCTTTGGAAACAGAGGCGGGATGGCTCGTGTTGACCCATGGAGTGGGGCCGATGAGGAAATACTGTATCGGCATAGAACTTCTCGACCTGGATGATCCGTCGCGGGTCCTGTCGAGATTGGAGGAACCCGTTATTGTCGCGTCCCACGAGGAGAGAGAGGGGTATGTCCCCAATGTGGTTTATACATGCGGGGCCATGATCCACAAGGATGAGTTGATCATCCCATACGGCATGGCCGATTCAAGGACCTGCGTGGCGAGCCTGCCGCTCTCCGAAATCATGGAGAGGCTCCGGCCCTTGTAAGGAGGAAAACTTGAGCGCTGTCAAGAATAATAAACTCAATTCCGTGGCCGTTATCGGAAATTACCTGCCCAGGCAGTGCGGAATAGCCACTTTTACCGCAGACCTTTGCGGCGCCCTGGCCGAAGAACTGGACAGCGGCGCCCATGTAGCCGCCGTGGCCATGGATGACCTGGACGGCGGCTATGCCTATCCCCGGAGGGTCAAATTTCAAATCCGGGACCACTGGCTCCCCGATTATCTGAAAGCCGCCGACTTTCTCAACGTGAACCAGTTCGACGTGGCCATACTCCAGCATGAATTCGGCATATTCGGCGGCAAAGACGGGAGCCATATTCTCAGGCTTGTAAAAAATTTAAACATGCCCCTTATAACGACCCTGCACACCATTCTCGACGAACCCTCGGACGAACAGAGGAAGATCGTTCTCGATCTGGCGAAATACTCGGAAAAAGTTGTGGTGATGAGTAAAAATGGCCGGGACATGCTGCGACAAGTCTACGGAATAGAGGAATCCCGGATAGCTGTCATCCATCACGGCATTCCCGACGTGGGATTCATGGATCCCTATTTTCACAAGGACACCTTCGGGGTGAAGGATAAAAAAGTCATTCTCACCTTCGGGCTGATCCACCCGGGCAAGGGGATAGAGTATGTTCTGAACGCCATGCCCGAAATCATCGAAAAACATCCCGACGTGGTTTATATCGTTCTCGGAGCGACCCATCCCAATGTATTGAAAGCAACGGGAGACGCTTATCGCCAGAGCCTTCTTCAACTCGTCAACCGTCTCAATCTCAAGGACCATGTGCTGTTCAAAAACCAGTTCGTCGAACTCGACGAATTATGCGAGTACATCGGCGCGGCGGACATATATATCACCCCCTATCTGTCGGAAAAACAAATCGTCTCCGGCGCCCTTGCCTATGCGGTGGGAGCGGGCAAGGCCGTGATTTCCACGCCCTACTGGTACGCCGAGGAAATTTTATCGTCGGACCGCGGACGGCTGGTTGCCTTCAGGGACGCCGACGGCATCGCCCGGGAGGTCAACGATCTCCTCGCCAACGAGCAGGAGAGGAACGCCGTCAGAAAACGCGCCTACCAGTTCGGACGCATGATGGTGTGGAGCAAGGTGGCCGTGGAATATATTTCCCGGTGCGTTGAGGTCATTGATTACAGAGCAGAACACCAGAAAGACAGGCCCGCGGAAAAAACCTATCCAAAAGGGGTAGACGAACTCCCTGCCCCGAAACTCGACCACCTCCGGACCATGACCGACGACACGGGCGTACTCCAACACTGTTATTTTTCCATCCCCGACAGGAATCACGGCTATTGCGTCGACGACAACGCCCGGGCCCTCATCGTGTCCAGCCTGCACTACTCCCTTTATAAAGATGAAAACTCCGTTTCCCTCACGAAAACCTACCTCTCTTTTCTCCACCACGCTTTCAACACCGGGACGGGCCGTTTCCGCAATTTCATGTCCTACGACCGCCGTTGGCTGGACGAAGAAGGGAGCGAGGACTCTCATGGCCGGGCCCTCTGGGGAGTGGGAACAGCGGTGAAACACGCCCCCAACGACTCTCTCCGCAACATGGCCACCCGGCTCTTTCAGGACGGTGTCGATGCCGTGGAAAGACTGACCTATCCCAGGGCTCTGGCTTTCTCCCTCATAGGCATCCACGCCTACCTGGAAGTATTCAACGGCGACGCCGCGGTCCGGAGGCTGCGCAAGGTGACCGCCAAAAAATTGTACGACCGTTTCAAAGGAAAATCGGACAAGGAGTGGCCCTGGTACGAGGACGAAGCGACCTACGCCAACGCGAGAATCCCCCATGCCCTGCTTCTTTCAGGGCAATGGATACCCGACGATAAAATGTGGAAAAAGGGGATCGAGTTGCTGCAATGGCTATTGGACAGGCAGACCTCTCCCCAGGGGCATCTCTCCATAATCGGGAACCAGGGCTGGATGAAACGGGACCGGGAGCGCGCCCATTTTGACCAGCAGCCCATTGAGGCGATGACCCTTCTCGACGCCTGCGCCGAGGTCTACCGATCCACAGGGGAAGAAAAATGGCTCAACGAAGCCATGCGGTGCCTGAACTGGTTTTTAGGCTACAACGACCTCCACGTCCCGCTCAACGACTTCATCACCGGAGGCTGCTTCGACGGCCTTCAAATGAAGGGGGTCAACAGGAACCAGGGCGCTGAATCCTCCCTCGCCTGGCTTATCTCCATTCTTACCATATTCGAAGTCATGGGCCGGGCAACTCTTTTGAAGAACGGGAGCGGGTAGAGGGGGGAGACAGCAAAATCCCAACGATTATTTGAGGTTCGTTGTGGCCGGCAAATATGGTCCAGGTAAGGTTTCGGTAAACCCCGTACGTTTGAGGTTGGACCGGGAAAGGGGTTTTCTTATACCGAACGGTGTAGCGGACCCTGAGCCGCAGCCGTGACGGCAAAAACGGAATTTAAAACAACTTCGGC
>JAKITW010000055.1 GCA_021647905.1 Desulfobacterales bacterium
GCACGATCAGGCCGGCTCACATAGGCATACTATGGATTCGCCGGCCTGCTTGCACGAATCCGTGGCACTGGTAAACGCTTACAGGATGGTGGTTTCCGTAAATCTGTAGCCCCTGGTGAACGGTTACGAATGTTTACCGTCCGGCACGACTTTCATCTAACCTTACCTTTATTAATCCTTGGTTAATCCTTGGTTATAACTCCATCAACGGTAACCGTTCACCAGCACCCCCTCTTCGCACGATCAGGCCGGCTCACACAGGCATATCCCGCGGGAGATGGCCGCTATGCCGGGGCCGGGGGGGTCAGGAACGCTTCCTGGAAAAGGGGCTGTTCAAGGCAATGTCCCCGGCCCGCGGACCGCCGGGGCAAAGATGGCGTCATGGCCGGTCTGACATGGACATGACCCGGCGCAGGGCCGCCTGGACGGTGGAGAAACCGATCCGTTCCTGCTCCAGCCGCACTGCCTGGCCGATCCGGTTGTCCCGCAGGTCATGATAGAGCTTCTGCTCCTGGTCACCAAGATGTTCAAGGGTGAGCAGACAACGCTTGGCCTCCTCCTCCCGGCCCCAGAGAGACCGGTGTGCCATCAGGGTCTGCCGGTCCATGAGGAGAGAGCGGACCTGGGGGAAATAACCGCGCAGTTGCGAGAGGATGGCAAAGCCGTGGGTGTCGATATCGCCCCAGTAGCAGATGGTTTTTCCCCGGAGCCACTCCACCTGTTGCAACGACTGGATACCGTAGCCCAGCCCGAAGATGACCATGGCCTCGGCCAGGGGTGGAAAACTGAGGCCGCTGGTCTTGTTTTCCGTGATAAAGACGCGGGAGCAGGGCGGCACAAGGGTGGTAAAGTCGGCCAGGGGAACGGACAGGTCGGTAAGGCCGGAGATGGTCCGGGACGGGTCAAGCAGCCGGAAACGGATGAGCGGCTGGTCCCAGGCCAGGCCGAAGCGGCGCTCAAAGCCGTGTTGACCAAGGCCCTTTACTCCCCGGTCAATGGCCGCCGCGGGCAGGACCAGGTCAAGGATGGCGGCCAGGATGGGGCGATGCCCTTCCACGAATTTTGAATCGACCCCGGCGATATCCAGCTCGCGCACATAACAGCCGGGCCGGGGATTTTTTTTAAACCAGGCGGCAACACCGAGCAGCCGCGGCCAGGCATCTTTGTATTGCAGGACGATATCCGGTCTGCGGATCAGGAGGTCCCGCAGTTCCGGCAGCTCGGCCAGGATGCGGGCAACGGTTTTGCGGAAGGTGGAAAATTGCCGTTCCCGGCCGGTCAGGGCCAGAAAATCCGTCCGGGTCTCGATGATGATCCGGACCGGAATGCTCTGCTCTCCCAGCCGCCGGTGCTTGATCTGCTGATACTCGATGCGGTAGCCGGGCGAATCCGGCTGTTTTTCCCCGGCGCGCAGGGTCTCCAGCCAGCACCGCACCGCGGTGAAATTGTCACTCAGGCTGCGGCCGGTTATGCGTTTGACCGGGATGACAATCGGCAGGAGGGGCTCACCGGTGAGATGGCTGCGCAGTAAGGCAGGCCATTGGCGCAGCCCCTTTTTTCGGATATCCGCGGGGCTGATCATGGAACTGCAGTCCGGGAACGCCGCTTTTTCTCCTCCCGGTACTCCTCGATGGTGAGGTTGCGGACCATGGAGTTGCGGCCCTCTTCGTTGTGGATGAAATGCACTGCATGGATGTAATCTTCGATAATATGGATTTTCTGCAGGGGGGTGACGATAAGCAGCTGCAGGTTGAGTCGTTTGAACAACTCCAGGCCGTAGCGGGTGGATTCGTCCGAGCCGCGGCCGAATGCCTCGTCAATGACCACGAAACGAAATGACCTGGAGCGGGTGGCGCCCCATTCGAGCCCGAACTGGTAGGCCAGGGCCGAGGCCAGGATGGTGTAGGCCAGTTTTTCTTTCTGGCCCCCGGATTTGCCCGAAGAGTCGGAATAGTATTCCTTTTCCCGGCCGTCTTCCTGCCAGCGCTCGCAGGCGGAAAAGGTGAACCAGTTGCGCACGTCGGTTACCTTGACCGTCCAGCGCCGGTCCAGCTCCGCCGTGCCCTGCCTGCCGTTGAACCGGTCGATCAGTTTTTTTACCAGCAGAAAACGGGATTCGTCGTAGAGTTCGTCTCCGGCCAGGCTGTGGGCCAGGCACTGCCGCACTTGCTGCTGGAAATCACGGATCTCCGGGTCAGTGGTGGGATCAGCCACCAGCTCGATGTAGGTGCCGGGATTGTACTGCGCCTCCTTGAGGGAGATATTGATGGTGTCGATCCGGTCCCTGATCTCCTGCCGTTCCTTTTCCATCTGGTTCTGAAACAGGGCAATGGAGTTGATGGTCCCCTCGTTGAGCATCTCCTTGAAACGGGCCTCGTGCCGGGGCAGGTCTTCCCTGACCAGTGATTGCAGCATACGCCGGTATTCGGGCCCGGCCTCGAGGGCCGCATCAACCTCCTTGCTCTCGGCCGGCCAGTTGGTCTTGAAGCGGTTCATCCGGCGGATGATCGATTCCGCCAGCCGGACCGTTTTCTTACGTTGGCTGTTGATCTGCTCCTGGATATGGCCGCGTATCCGCCGCTGGCAACTGTCCAGGTTGATGAGAGTGAACGCTTTTCCGGGCAGGACCTGGTCGCGGAAACCGTCAAGCATGGCAACCAGGCCGGCTGTCCGTTGCTCGGTCGGGAAATCCGCATACCGGCGGACCTGGTCAAGAGCAGCCTGGCGGTCCTCTTTTTTCTGGGCTGCCCGGCTGCGCTTGTCGCGCAGGGTCTCGCGCCGTTGTTCAAGGAGCTGGATCTCTCCGCCAACCTGCTTGAGCCGCTCTTGCAGGGAGCGGAGCAAATCCGAGCTGGCCTCGATTTCGCGCCGTTCATCCTCCAGGGCCTGGATCTGCCGGGCCAGGGGCTGCCAGTTGATTTCGGAAAAATGCTCGGTTCGCAGCAGATCACGGCAGCAATCGCGGCTGATATCCAGTTGTTGCCGCTGCTTATCCAGGCGGTTGCGCTGTTCCTTCAGCGCGGCGCCCCGGGCCTGGAGTTTGTCCGCCTCCTGTTCCAGGGCCCTGATCTTTTCCCGGTTGGACCAGCCAAGCACGTACCTGGACCGGTCGTTAACAGGGTAGCGGTCGTCTTTTTCGTGGCGTCTGTTCCTGGATTTGATCTGGCCCTGGCGGGTGACCGCCCCGGGCAGACGGCGGAACTCGTCCAGGGAGTCGCAGCAGACAAGGTTGAAGCGGCGGCGGATCTCCCGCTCCAGCCAGGGGTAATGGTGGTTTTCGGTTTTGATGCGCAGTTTACGCCACAGCTCGCGGGGATCATCGCTGACCGCAACCGGTTGTTTTTCCTCCCTGGCCCGGAAATAGACCAGCCGCCCCTGCAGCCGGGTACGGTCCACGTAATGGCTTACCTGTTGGTACAGGGCCTCGCTGACCAGCAGGCTCAGGCCGAAGGAGTGGCAGACCCGTTCAATGGCGCCCTGCCACTCCTTTTCCCGTTCATCCACCTGCAGCAGTTCTCCGGCAAAGGGCAGCTCCTCCTCTGCCACGGCCAACACCGCCGCCATCTCCCGGCGGATACGGATATGTTTGCCCGGGATATTGCTTTGCCGTTTTTTCAGGGATCCAATTTCACTGGTCAGTTGCGCGGATTGCGCCTGGCAGTCCCGGATGGATATCTCTGCGTCGATCAACCGTTTTGTCAGCTCCTCCAGTTCGCGGCTGCTCCGGGCAAGGAGTTGCTCGCCCTGGCGCCGGTTGTCAAGGAACTGTTCCTCGTTGGCTGGTTTTGCCAGGTCCAGACCCTGGACAAGCTGCTGGTAACGTTGCTCCTGCCCGCTTTTCCTGGTCCGTTCCCGGGACAGTTGCTCGATCTCCCGGGCAAGGTCGGCCAACCGGCGGCCGCCACTCTCGTCAATGGCGGTTTTCAGATCACTTTCCTGGTTGCGCAGATGATGCAGGGCCTCTTCGGTGGTCTCGATCTGCTGGCCGCGCTTCTCGATCTCCTGGTCCAGCTGATTGATGCCCTCCCGCAGCAGGGCCGCCTTGTGGGCCCCGAACCAGGGTTCCAGCCCCTCCCGGCATTGTTCGAGTTCGTCAACCCGGTCCGCCACCTTCCGGTGGCGCTGCCAGTCCTTGACCAGCGGTTTCAGTTCCTCGATGCGGGCCCGGGCATGGAGAACCGCCTGGTGGGCCTGGTTGAGGTTGTCGAAGTTGCGGCGAATCTCGCCTATCCGTTCTTCCACCTCGGGCAGCTCCAGCATGTGGCGGCGGACAAAGTCGGTGAGGTTGCCCACCGACTTCATGGATACGGTCTGGTAAAAGAGATTAAGGGCCTGTTCCGACTCAATACCGAACAAGCGCCGGAACCGGGCGCTGTACTCCTTGAAGTGGGTCAACACCTCCAGCTGTTGCTCCTGGCGCAGTTTTTTGCGCAGGTCCAGGATATTGGAACCAAAGTTGGAGAAATCCTCGGCAATGGAAAGGGGTCTGGTGGCAACCACGAAAAATCGTTCCGGGTTGCGCCGCCGGTCCTTGAGCCAGAAGACCTGGGCCAGGGTAACGCTCTGCTTGTAGCCCTGGTTGGTAAAACGGGCCAGGAGCACCGTGTACTGGTTTCCATCGCGCAGGGCCACGGCCTTTGCGGTCCCGGTCAGGTTGTCCTTTTCGGATTTATATTCGCCGCGCACATAGGAGTACAGGGTGCGCTCCCGGCTTTCAGCGCCAGCGGCCTTGTTGTAGACGATCCGGTTGTGGGGGACCAGCAGGGTCAGCAGGCCGTCGACAATGGTGGATTTGCCCGAGCCGATGTCACCGGTGAGCAGGCTGTTGTGGCCTTGCGGGGCCAGGTGCCAGACAGCATGGTCAAAGGTGCCCCAGTTGTACAGCTCGAAACGCTCCAGGCGGAAGCCCGCCTCAACGTCTGCCAGGGCAAGGTCGAACAGGGACCGTCGTTGTTCAGCGGGACGCATGTTCCTGGTACTCCGTAAGCCGGGCGGCAAAATCACTGAGCCAGTCGCTGTCCACCAGGGCCTTGATGATCCGGTGCACCTCGAACTGGCCGCTGCTTCCCTTGAGCCGGCGCAGGAAGCCGTAGTCTGCCAGCTTGTTGATATAACGGTCGATCTGGTCGATGATCTTTGCCTCGTTACTGCTTTCAGGCAAAAAGACCCGCAGCATGTCCACGATCTGGGCCCGGCTCAGGATCAGCCTGGTTTCACCGCCCCCGGCATCGAGTTCGATCAGTTTTTTGCGCAGCAGGACCAGCAGCAGGCTGACCGGATAACCGAGCGGCCGGCGCTGGACCAGGCGGGGCAGGGATTCATCCCCTGCTTCCCCGGCTTCGCTGTCCTGGCGCAGAAAGGCATACTGTTCCGCCTCGTCAATGACCAGGGTGAGGCCGATGAGCTTGAAATAATCGCGCACCGGGCCCTGCAACCGCACAAGGTCCTGCCACTGGCTGGGATACCGCTCCTGGTAAAGAACCCCCTTGAGCAGCCGGATCAGCACCGGCCCCAGCTCTGGTTGATGCTCAGTATTCATTATTCCCTTGATCTTTGAAATTCCTGAATCCGTGAAGGCTTGAGTTGATATTCCATCGGTTTGAGGTGTTATAACTTTTTTATCGCCCCCCGGGAAGAGAGCTTAGGGCCTGTAAAGAAATAACCTGACCCTTACCGAACAAAGATGATCCGCGGCACCTGGAGCTGTTTTGTTTCTCCTGTTTCAGTGGCAATGACGATTGCCTCTGTCCGGTCGCTGTCAACAATGGCCCGGTCGTCTTTTTCCGCAAGGTCCAGGTAGGCGACCACCTCGGCCACGCCCTTTCGTACCGGGAAATCCCGCACCAGGCCGGCAAGGCTGATCTGGTCCCGGTCCTGCAACGCGGCCCGGATATTGGCGGCCAGCTCTTTTTCATCCACATATACCTGCTCGTACAGGGGTTCCACTGCAATATCTTCACTGCCCTGCGCCAGCGCTTGTTCCTCGATAACCGGATTCTTCGGAATCGTAAACAGGCTGCGGCACATGACCAGCTCCAGCCGGGGGGATAATTCATCCAGGGTGGTGAAGTTCCGCTCCGGCGGCGGCGAATCCTGCACACCCATGGCCTGTTTTTCGATCCGGCGGATGATCTCCATGATCCGTTTGTTTTCCAGATAGGCCCGGTCGTCCAGGAATTTACGCAACTGCTCCACCAGCAGGTTGGCGGTCTTATAGGCCTTTTCCCCGGCATCAAGCAGCAGGTAACGGATACGGGCCAGCAACGGGTCGGGTTGCAGTTCCTCGATTTCCTCGATGGCATAGAGTTTGTCCAGCAGGGTCTGCAGTTCCTGCTGCCGGTCCGGAGACATGAGCAGCTCCCAGAAGGCCTTGAAGCTTTTGCCCTGGTCTGAATCGCGGATCACGTCCCGGTCGTGGAATATCTCGTCGAGCAGCGCCCCCTTGACCTTGGAGCTGGTGGCGATCCGCTCCCGGGTCTGCCGGTCAAGGGCGCGGAAGTTGTATTCAACCTGGCGGAAATCGGCGAGCAGGCGGCGGGCGGTATCCTCGGCCTGGAAAAAACGTTCCTTGACCTGGGTGGGATCATAGGGCGCAACCCCCTGTTCCCGGACCAATTCGATCTCGCTGTCAATAGCGGCTCTCCGCTTTTCGAGTTCCCTGATCCTTGTCTCGGGATCCTGCTCAGTGCGGTCGACGATGTCTTTTAACAGTTCAAAGATGGCGAGCAGGCGGGATTCGGTGCCCACGAACCGCCGCTCCTCAAGACTCTGCAGCCACTCGACGGCCCGGGCCGTGGCCGGGGTCAGGTCATATTCCGGTTCATCACGGATATCGGGATAATATTTGCGTAAAAAGCCGCTTTCACCCGCAGCCCATGCCTCCAGATATTCCCGGGCACTGCGCGGAAACCGTTCTTTGCCCAGGATGTCATGGAGCTGATAGAGATAGTCGCCAAGCAGGGTTTCCAGCTCCTGCTGCGGCACGGACCTACGGTTCGGTTCAACAAAGATCTTGAACAGGAAACTGATAATCAGGGGCCCATTGTCCGCTGTAAGCAGGCGCAGGGTGGGGTGCGAGGCCTTGAGGTGTTCCAGGTAATCAAAATCCATGGATAGTATAATAAAGGGTTCGAGTTCAGGGGTTAAAGCTCATGTACATATACGGAATTGACTTTCATCTCCCTGGCTGTTTCCACAATCCGGCCATGGTGGGTAAAGAGAATCACCTGGTTCTTTTCTGATAAATCAGCCAGGACCCGCAGCGTTGCCCTGGACCGCTCATCATCAAAGTTAATTAAAATATCGTCAACAATAAAGGGCATGGGTTCGCTGTTTTCAAGGCGCCACTCCAGGGAGGCCAGGCGCAGGCCAAGGAAGAGCTGGTCACGGGTGCCGGAACTCATTGCCCCGACGGTCAGGCGGGATTTGTCCGGCCTGACCCCGACCAGGATGGGATTGCCATTATCATCCACATCCGTGCGCAGGCCGGCAAAGGAGCCCAGGGTCAAGTCGGCAAAATACCTGGAGGCGATCTTCAACACCGGGTCCTGGTGTTCCTCCCGGTATCGTTCAATCTCATCCTTCAGCACCATGGCAGCCAGCTTGATCCGGGTATATTGGTCAACCAGCCGGCGTATCCCGGCCCCGACCCGCTCCATTTTCTCGGCTGCCTCCGCGGCCCGGGCGCTGCCGTCCATGAGCTGCAGTTCCCGGTTTTCTTCACCGATCAGTTTTAAAATATCCGTAATCCCGGGATAGAGTTCTTCATCGATCTGCCGTTTAAGGATTAGGATCCACCCCGGCAGCTCATCCACATCCACTTCATCGGCCTGGCGTTTGATTTCCTCAAGTGATATGCCGTCACTGATCTTTGCCAGGGATGACTCTGCCGCGGCAATCTTTTCCCGCAGGCGCTGATACTCGCCGGATTTCCTGACGGCCCCGGCCAGGTCCGCAACCTTGTCGCACCTGGCTGTGGCGAGTAACCCGGCCATCCGCCCATCCAGGCTTTGCAGGGTCTTTTCGCCATTCTCTATTTCAGCGGCCAGCCCCTCTATTTCCTCACTGGTCTTTTTCAGCAGCTCATGGTCCTGCCGGGCCTTGCCAAGCATGGTGTGCAGCTGCAACACGGCCTGATCCGGAGAAAGATCCTTCAAGTCAGGGGCAACCTGCGCCACCAGGGTCTGCACATCACCACTGAATTTATCGACATCACGGTCAATGCCATTGATGCGGCCCTGAAACTCCCGCGCCTTTTCCAGCTTATCAAAACAGTCATTAATGGTATCAAGGAGATCAAGGGCCTCCTCGGGCAACACCTGGTCGCGAAGCCCCAGGCCGGCCAGGGCCTTGTCCCACTTTTCCTGCCAATCGGCCCGGGCCGCTGCCGCGGCTTCCTGCTCTTTCTGGGCCCTGGCCAATGCGGTCCGGACCTGGGCCTGTCTGTCGTAAAGCTTGTCCAGTTCAGTCCGGTGAAGGGCGATATCCTCCAGAACCGATTCAGCCAAGACCAGCACCGGGGTAAGCTCCCGGCCGGGGAACGCCTGATTTTCTCCCAGGGCCTTCAGCTCCTCTGCCAGAAGCTTGCGATAATGTTGCCGCGCCCGGTCCTTCTCTCTAAGCTCGGCTTCCTTGTTAAGGATCTCGGTCAGCTTAACCCGCAGGCTGTCGATATCAGTCAGCCAGGCAAACATTTCCTTGGGAGAAAGGGGCTTAACCTGGATGGATTCCCATTGCGCCCGCCATGCGGCGGCCAGCTCTTCGGCGCGATCGGCTGATTCCCGTTCCTGCCGGCTGATCTCCTTAATTGTCTCCTCAAGGCCTTCAATCCGGGCCCGCAGCGATGCCGCCTTGGCCACCCGCTCCGCTTCCCGTCTCAGCCGGTCAGCGATATGGTCCGCCTGGGCAACATTTTTTTCATAGGCCTTGTACACGGCCCGGCCCGGCGCATACTCCTTTGCCTCTTTTGAGATATCCTTGCCATCGATCCACTGTCGGCGCAGGAGGCGCCAGCCCTGCTGCCGCTTATTCCGGGATTCCTCCAGATTCCGCTCAGTGGGAACCTCGCCCCCATATGCCACTTCCCGGTTATCGGTCCGGGCGGTCTTCAGCTCCGCTTCAGCCTTTTTGCGGTCCTTTTTCAGCTGCTGTCGCTCATTTTCAATCACGCTGTAGAGTGTCTCAAAGCGTCGCACCGTCTCCGGCAAGGGCAGAGTCAACCCCGGCAATTGATCCAGTTCCCCGGACCACAGCCCCAGCCTCTTAAGCTCTGCCCGGCAGCTCTTTCTGCCAGCGTTGATCTCGCGGGAAATCTCCTCGATCCGTTGGTCGATATCACCCACGCGCCGGGCCGGCTTCAATGCCTTGGCCAGGCCATCATTTTTTCTAATGGCCGGCCGGCCGGACAGGGCCGCGGCAATTTGCCCAAGCTCCTTTTCCGCCTCATCTTTCTGCTTCCGCGCCTGGGACGCCTGCTGGATCAGGGCCCCGTGCCGGGAACTCAAGGCCTGAATGGTTCTCTTTCTGCTGAACACCGGCCGCAAGGACTCGGCATCTTCCAGGGTTAAATCAGGCCGGATCTCCCTGATCAGGGCGCCGCCATCCTTGCGGTTGCTGATCCGCATGCCATCCAGTCTGCTCCGGTCCTTCAGCCCCTTGCGGTACTCGCCGAGCCGCTGGTGCAGGTCCTCGATCGTTTCCGCATGGTCAAGAAGCGGCTGGTTCAGCGAGATGCCCTCCTGTCCGGTTGCCAGCCTTTTCAGCCGGACTTTATCTTTATCGGTCTGCAGCCTGGTTTCACGGATCTCCTGCTCCACCTGCCGGAGTTCGTTGGAAAACTCCGGCGGCAGCAGCACCACATCGCCTAACTGCTGCAACTGTTTCTTCAGGTTTTCAAGCTCCGCCAGTTCAGGGATGGCCCGGTGCAGCCGCTCAAGCCGCCGCACCTCGCCACCCTTCTGCCTGCTCTCCTGCTCAAGCCCGGCCTGTGCGGCTTCCGCGTCCTGCAAACGTTTTTTATGTTCCTTCCATTTTTTAGAGGGAAGGCTCTCCTCTTTGACGGTTTTTTTCAGGGCCTTATACTCCTTGATCGCCTGATTAATCCGCTGCTTGCTGCCCCGGGCCTTGAACAGTTCATCCGCCTCCGCATCAAGGGAGTCCTGAATCTTCTTAAGGGAAGAGATGCCCGCGCCAGCGGCAAACAGGGCCTGGCCCACCTCACCTTTCTGGGCCAGGATATCCTCGCCGCCCTCCACCAGGATCTTGTGGTCGATTCCGTAGAGTGATTCAAAAAGGGCCGGCTCAATGCCATGGAGAAAGGCGGCAACCATGCCGGGGTCCATGGGGTTGCCGTCAAGGTCCAGGAGATCGGCCTTTCTTTTCTTGCGGCGGAGAAAGGCGAGTTCCCGGCCATCAGCCCCTTGGAGGCATCCACCGACCAGGAGCTGATCATTGGCATGCTGGAAATTATCAGCGGTACGCTCCGGGAAGCCGTATAACAATGCCTTAAGGGCTCGGAGCGAGCTGCTTTTTCCCGCCTCGTTGGGGCCAAAGATGATATGGAGGCCCGGCTCCCTGGAATTAAACTCAAGAGTCCGGTCGGTGAAGGGGCCAAAGGCCTTCAGATCAAGGCGCTTGAGCCTCATGCCTCTCCTCCGTGGTGGATCAGTCTGGCGATCAAGAGTTCCTTGACCTCTTCCCGCAGTTCGGTCAACCCTTGCGGCGAACTCTCCAGCAGGGAATCAGCATCCAGCAGTTCAGCCGGCAGTTTGGTTTTCAGGCCGGCCAGGTCCGGTACCAATGTGGTCAGCGCAGCCTTGCCAAGGTCCAGGTTCTCAATTGCCCGCAGCAGGCCGGACAGGGGTGTGTCTTGACCAACGATCTCCTCCAGGCTGGTCTTGCGGCTTGTTCTGAATTTTACCTTTTCAAGCCAGACATCACCCAGGCCGGCGGCAATACCACGGAACTCTTCGGTCCACTGAATCGAACAGGCATGCAGTTCCGCATGCAGGGGGCAGCTTCCTGCCAACTGCAGGCGCAGGGCCAGGGTCCTGCCGCCGGCTGTTTGCCGCTCTTTCTCCATAACCGCACGAACCTGTTCATACACCGCCTCCCTGGTCTCGCAGCCGGACAGATCCACCCGGCAGACGGCCCAGCGCAGCACATCAAGTTCACGCTCTTCAACTTCCACGATCCGGCCGTCCTCCACAATCACCAGGGTGGCGCCCCTGGTCCCGGTTTCCTTGATATGCCGGCCCTGGATATTGCCGGGAAAGACCACCCAGGGATCTTGTGAGACGATTTCCCGCTGGTGGACATGGCCCAGGGCCCAGTAGTCATAGCCCTTGGATTTGAGGTCATCCAGGGTACAGGGCGCGTAATCCTCGTGTCCCTCACGGCCGGTCAGGGAGGTGTGGAGCAGGCCGATATTAAAATAGCCAGCATCGTGTTGCGGGTATTGCAGGGCCAGATTCTCGGTCACCGCCCGGGAGGGATAGCTCCGGCCATGGATGATGATGCCAAGGTCTTCAAGTGTAACCGAACAGGGCTTCTTATGGGGAAACAGGGTGACGTTGCCAGGCAGAGGCATGATTCTGGTGGTCCGGCTGGCTGCATCGTGGTTGCCGGAAACAATGAAAACCCTGATCCCTGCCTTGTCCAGCCTGCCCATCCGGCCGGCAAAGAAAAGTCCGGTGTTGTAATCCTTCCAGTCACCGTCATAGAGATCGCCGGCAATCAGGACAAAATCAACCTCTTCCTCAATGGCCAGATCAACCAGGTTGTCAAGGGCCCGCCGCGTCGCGCCCCGAATCTCCTCAACCGGCGCGTCCCCATGGGCCTCAAGGCCCTTTAAGGGACTGTCAAGGTGTATGTCGGCTATGTGGAGGAATTTAAACATGTTATATGAAAGTCGTGCCGGACGAAGCGCCGTGGCCGGCCGATATGGCCCGGCCATGCCGGTTCGCCCAGAACCAAGGCTTTTCGGAGTGTTGCTATGTTTCTTTATCAATATACCGGATAACCACGGAACAGCAAGAAGTCAGGATTACTCAGGAGTACAATGACCGTAAACATTCAGTAAACCCCCTCCTGTCGGGAAAGGGGTCTTCTTCTACCAACGGCCGCTCCATTGAGAAGGGCCGGCTGTTCATAAACAGGCTATCAAGCAGGAACTCGCTTCGCCGCAACGGCGATTCGGAAGCCATAAGCATATCCTGCCGAAGTTGTTTCAATTTCCGCTTTTGCCGTCACGGCTGCGGCTCAGGGTCCGCTACACCGTTCGCTATAAGAAAACCCCTTTCCCGGTCCAACCTCAAACCTACGGGGTTTACCGAAACCTTACTGCGAGACGGACGTGTGTCATGTTGTAACTTGTTGATTTTATTGGGTGGCATTTGAAGCATTTCGGGTTGTTACCAGTTTATCAAGTTTGTCGGTCTCGCAATAACCCGCGAGACGGACGTGTGTCATGTTGTAACTTGTTGATTTTATTGGGTGGCATTTGAAGCATTTCGGGTTGTTACCAGTTTATCAAGTTTGATAGACAGCAAGAAATTTTTCGAATTCCGTACCGGAAAGGGCCTTGATCACCGCCCGGTGATTGACAATCTCCCCGGCAATGGAGTCGGTGCTCGTTTTTTTCAGCCTGGCCTCTTCCATCTCCTCATCGATAACGCCCAGGAAAGAGAGGATCGCTTGCCGGCTGGCCGCCATATCACTGAAAAAATTCTCATAGGTTATTTCAAGATAGGGATTCCCGCGGGCATACAATTCGCGATAGGCCTGCACTTCCTGGCGGCTGCGATGCAGAAAAATCATCATCCTGCCGATGGGGATGGTCACTGGCCGGGGTTTGACATTATTGCCTTGCACATGGGATGTCCCGGTACTTTTCATCCGTACGAGGGAGACGAAACGCTTGAGGTCGTTCTCCCGGACAAGATGGAGAATGGAGACCTTGCCCCTTGCGATCCACTGCTGCACCTCCGGTGTGGCCTTCAACTGGTTGTACATCATCTTGAAGCCGATTACCGTCTTGCCGCCGGCCGGCTTATCGGCATCAGCCATGTCATACTGTGTCCATGGCAGCGGAAAAGCGGGGTCGTCCGCGAAACGCCGCAGGTATTCCGCCACTGCCCTGTTCAGGTGCGGGTTCAAACCAAGTTTCCTGAGTAACCGGTTCCGGTAAAAAACATGAAGAGTTCGATCCAGTACCGATTCCGCACAGTAATGCCGGAAACCGTCTTCATATTTGTACTTCCACAGGAACAGCTCACCATGACAGCGAATCTGCGAATGGCTGTTGAGCCAGAGGCGGATATAGGTCGAACCAGTCCTCGGGGAGGTCAGAATGACAAATTTTTTCTTGTCAGCCATCGTGCTTATCACCCGGTTTTTCCCTGGCCGCTATCTTGTTGCTTGCAAGGAACATGGCCAGGGTCGCGGCCAGAAATTGTTGGTAGTCAGAATAAGTGTGGCGGAGAAATTCGATTTTAAACTGGTCGATACAGAATACGGTCAGAACAACAATGGCCAGCCTGGGGATACCTTCCACGAACCGGCTGTCCGTCCGGACCCGGCTCATGTTGAAGAAACAGGCATACAGGCAGACCGCCAGCAGGGCATATGCCAGCAGGCCGACCATGCCCAGGGTGTAGAAGAGATAGATATACAGGCTGTGGGGATATCCCATGGCCGCACTGGCCGGCACCCCGGAGACCTTCTTTCTGCCCTTTTCGTCGTAGAGGTCCGAAACCAGGATCATCCGGACCCCCTTGCCGAGGATGGGGGTTTCCAGCGCCCGCTTGATATATTCCGGCCACCCCCTCCTGGTGTCCGGGGTGAACCCCTGAATTTCCGTGTCTGCGAATCGGTCGTACAGCACGTTAAACTGGGTATAGCGCAGCATGATGACGCTGGCCGCGGCGGAGAGAAGTATCCCCACCACCATGAATTTTAATATTTTTGCGGGACCAAGCTGGCGCCTGAAAAGAAATATGAAAATAAAAAGGCCGATAACCATCGCAATGGGGGCCCCGCGGTTGCCGGTCCCGACCATGGCGCAGAGGTTGCCGAACAGAACCGGGATGACGATCCGCTTCATCCGGCCGGTTGCCATGAGGTAGTAGCTCTGGATGAACACCATGAGAACAAAGTATTCGGCGAGCAGCCCGGGGCCTGAAAAAGGCCCGGTGAGCCGCCGCTCGTCAATGGCCGCGTGGAGCCTGTTTTTGACAAAGGCGAATTCCTGGATTCCAAACGGCACTATCTGGGTGAACCCGGCTATTACCTGGAGCACGCAGTAGCCCAGCACCAGCACGTTCATGATAAGCAGGAGTTTGAAGAACTGGTGCAGTTCGTCTTCGCGGTTGATGAGCCGGTAGGTTGTATAAAAAAGAACAACACTTGAAAAAAGACCGATCAGGTATGTGACCTGCAATACCAGCAACGGCCGGGGGTTGTTGAAAAACGACAGGGCATAGGCCATGCCGACCAGGAAAAGGCAGGAGGAGACGGGTATCAGGAAACGGCCCGGGTCTTTTTCCCCTTTTCGACCGAGAAAAACACTGATCCCGACCACAAAGATGAAGGCCATGTTGAGGGTGCCGAACCTGCTGGAGATGAATTGAAAGGGCAGGGTGATGATCACCAGGTTGAACAGCTTGCGGTACAGGCCGGCAACGCTGAAAATGAACACCAGCACCCCCAGCCCCAGGGCGGCTATCAACTGGACAAACTGGGCTGTACTAAGATCAAACATGGCCGCCTATCTTCTTAATCACAGGAATCCACGTCCCGGCTTCAGGACCGTAACGCCCCATTACCGGGCATGGGAGAGTTCATGGAATATGCCGTGATACCGAACCGGTTCAACACCTCTTCGATTATCAGGCGATCTTTATCCGACATTCTTGCCATCCAGTTACCAAGGGTACTCTGATCAAAGATCGTGCCCTTCCGGTCTGGCGAACTCTGCTGGGAAGGTTGCCGGAGCCATTGTCCGGCCGGGACTTCTGCCAGGCCTAATTGTTGCACAATACGCTGCCACTCCTTGTCCTGATCCTTAAGCAGGTTTTCGTAAAACGCCATTGCCAGGCCATGGCTGCGGACCTTGTCCAGGGCAACCAGGGTTTCAATACACCAGACCGTGGCAAATCCCTCGGCCCTGCTCATATCATTAACATCCCCAATGCTAATGCCGGACAAATAGTCTTCCCGGAGCGTCCGGTCCCGCAGGTAGGCCGACAACTCATCATACCTCCAGCCACCTTGCCAGAGCCGCATCTTTGACTCTACCACCGCGCCGGGATGCCGCAATAACACCAGAATCGGCGATGAATAGTTTTTATGGAGCCAGCCAAGCATCAAATTTGCTCGAATAAATTTCACGATGGGCCGTTGCCCGACTTTCATCCCCCTGTATCTGCGATATCTTTCAAACATCTTACAATATCTGGCCATCTGGGCCTTGGCCTTGGCCAATGAAGAAAAAGCCGGCCAGCCGTGCCAGAGATGGTTTCTGTTTATCCGGTAGTTCGCCCACAGCCGGCCACGGCCTCCCCATATGACCTCATCGAGAAATTTTTTGAGTTCCGGTTCCTCCCGGTCATCGGGAATATATTTATATGCAAAGGGCCCGGCGCTGGAAATTCTTCCCGGGTGAAGGGGCTCAAACACCGTCCGCAGGCCATTTGCCCGGCCCAGAACGTCCTGGACCCAGGTGGAGCCGCTCCTCCCGCCGGCAGCGATGAAAATGGGGCTGTCCTTTTGCATTGATGGTGTCGGGCCGGTCTGCATGTCAGGGGGTTCCGTTCCCGGGATGCCTTTTTTTCATAAACTCTTTACTCCAGTCCGCCTTGTTGGCAAATGTCTTAAAAACCCAACCATACCCCGAAAACCAGAGATAGCCCGCATATGCTGTGCTGAAAAGAAAGGCCCCAGCTGTAATTCTGAACAGTAAGTCGAGGTCCGGGCCCAACATATGCAGGAAAAAGGATGTTGCCGCCGCGGCAATGACCGAACCGAACATGGCATGTCCCAGGCTTTGCCAGTCCTGCAACTCGATAAAGCGGACCCGGAGTAACCGGGTGGCCCGCTGATAGGTGATTATCGTAATTAAAATCTGGGCAATCACGCTGCCGCAGGCCGCCCCGGCGATACCCAGGGTTCGGGCCCCCAGGTAGCTTAACAGGCTGGAACCCAGCAGCAGGACCAGACTGACCTTGGTCATGAAAAGCTTCTGGCTGAATATCATCATGATATTGGAAACATCAATCACCCTGGCAATGGTCAGGACGAGGTAGATTTGAAACACCACCGCAGCGCCCACATATTCCCGGGTGAACAACAATGTGACCAGGGGTTTCGCCTGGACGAAAATAAAAGCGGCCAGGGGAAAGACCACAAAAGCAACGGCAAGGTTGGCGCTCTGGTTGAGGTAAAGCACCCGTTTGAAATCTCCCTGGACATGGGCCTGGCTCATTTTTGGAAAAACCACCTGGCCCAGGGTCCGTCTCAGCAGCCGGAGGACGGGTATTTCCAGGGCTCCGAGGGAAAAGACCGCAAACATCTCCGGCAGGAAAATCAGGGCCACGATCCACTGCTCCACCTGGCGGCGCAGGTTATCGATGATGTTGGCCAGTCCAAAGGGCAGGGCGTAGCTGATCTGCGCCTTTATGCGGGCCCAGCTCAGACTTGAAAATCTGACCGGGTGGTGCTTTCTGAGGTAAAAGGCCAGGATCGCCAGCTTGAAAAGGACAAATAGCAGTAACGATAAAAAAACGTACTGAATATCCCCGGTAAAATAGGCCGCGCCGGTGACAAGGGCCAGCCGCGACACCGAATTGCTGATCAGGGCAAATGCCTGGCAGGTGAAATTCTGGTCCGCTGTCGGCAGGGTTTCAACAAGGCAGGAGAGTACCCAGAGAAAAACAAATGCCGGGACGATATATCCGCCCTCCAGCTGAAGCCTTTCAGGGAACAGAGGGTTGAGAGGACTGACCAGAAAGGCGGCCAGCAACCCGGTAATGCACAGCATCATGATAACCTGGGTCACATAGCTGGCCTTTTCCTGCCGGTCGACCCGCGGCAGGAAATACATCAGGCTTCTGGGCAGGCCCAATGGGGCAATGAGGTGCGCCGTGTTGGCCAGCAGCCAGAAAAGACGGTATTCGGCAAAATCAGACCTGTCCAGCAGACGAACAAGAATCATCGGCGCGGCAAACATGGCCAACGACACGATCATGTTGGCCATGCCGAGAACAATGGCTTGCGAGCGGGTATTACCTTTTGTCCGTCCCATTACTTCGCGTTTCCCCGCTGATTTCCGGCCGCAACTGAGGTTTTTTGTTCAATATCAAGGATTGTCGGTCTCGCAACAACCCGCTCGACGGACGTGATTCGTCTTGTAACTTGTTGATTTTATTGGGTGGCATTTGAAGCCTTTCGGGTTGTTACGAGTTCATCATAATTCGTAACCGTTCACCGGGGGTACGGATTTACGGTAAACTCATGCCCGTAAGCGTTCACCAGTGGCTTAGATTCGTTCATTCGGGACTGCGAAGCATACTGGTGCTATTCGAGCAGGCCAGAATGGGCGAAGATGAGGTGCTGGTGAACGCTTACCATAATTCATTATTGCTATAATAAGCCTGATGATGTAAGTACATGTTTTACTACAATTTGTCAAAAGTTATGCCTCTGCCCCGAGTTTTGTCCACATATTCTTCATCCTTATCCGTGACAAGGGAGGGATTCATGCCGCAACCAGGAATCCATGCGCGCATTGTTACAAAAAGCAGCCTTTTGTTTCTGCTCGTTATCTTGATGACCGTGGCCCTGGCGGCCTGCGGCGGGCCGGAGCAGAAAAAGGCCAAGTTCTTTAACAAGGGCAAGACCCTTTACGAGCAGGGGGATTACACCAGGGCCCGGCTGGAGTTGAAGAATGCCCTGCAGATCGACCGTGAATTTGCTGATGCCCGCTATCTGCTCGGGATGGTCGAGATGAAAGACGGGAATATAAAAAAGGCCTACGGCAATTTCCATAAGACCGTCCAGCTGTCGCCCGGCCACCTGGACGCCCAGTTGCAGCTGGGCAAGATTCTCTTCTCGGCAAAGCTGTACGACCAGGCCATGGAAAAGGCCGAACTGGTCCTTGGCAAAAAGCCGGCCGATATTGAGGCCCTGTTGCTGAAGAGCGCGATACTGCTGACCCGGGGAGACCGGGACCAGGCAAAAGCGATCCTGACCGGCATGCTCGACCAGGGGGTGATCGATCCCAATGTGTACATCCTGCTGGCCACGGCCGACAAGCAGGAAAAAAATGTTCAGCAGGCCGAGGCCGTACTCAGGCGCGGGGTGGCGGCCAACCCCGACTCATCAATGCTTCGCTTTGCCCTGGCTGATCTGTTTGCCCGGACTAATCGTCAGGCAGAGGCCATCACCTCGCTCAAAAAGGTCGTTGAGCTGGAGGCCGGCCGGGTCAAGTATAAATATGACCTGGCCGGGCTCTATTGGGATACCGGCATGCAGCGCCAGGCGGTCGAGCTGCTTGACGCGATAATCGCCGCAGACCCGCAGGACGAGGAGTCCAGGCTGAAAATCGCCAGGTTTTATTTTGTCAAGAAACAGCTGGACGCCGCGGAAAAGACCCTGGTTGACGCGATCGCTGCAAACCCGAAGAGTTTCAAGCTCCGGCTGCGGCTGGCTGACCTGTATATATACCAGGACAAGATCGACAAGGCCGTGGCGGTCCTCAAGGAGAGCCTGCTGCTCGACCGGGACCCGGCCGCGCCGGGGATCATCCTGGCAAAAAACAGCCTGGCCCGGGCATATCTCATGGCCGGTGAGGTTGAGCAGGCCTACCGTTATGTAAACGAGGTGCTTAAGGAGAGTCCCAAGAACATTGACGCCCTTTTCAAGAGCGGCAACATCCATATGCTGAAAAACGACAGTCAGCAGGCGGTGTTCGAGTTCCGCTCGATTGTCACGGAAAATCCGCGGTTCATTCCCGGTTACCTGCGCCTGAGCGACGCGTATGTTGCCAACGGCGAACTGGAACTGGCCGCCGATACCCTGCGCAACGCCCTGGAGGTTGCCCCCGGGTCACCGGACGTGGTCAGGGCCCTGGTTCGGGTCGCCCTGCTGCGAGAAAAATATGAGGATGCGGAAGGGTATCTCAGGGACTTCCTGAAACAAAACCCGGATCAGGCGGAGTTCCAGGCCACATTGGGTGATCTCTTCTTCAGCCGGGGCGACCTTGCCCGGGCTGAACGCGAATACGGCCTGCTCAAACAGAATGACCCGACAAACCCGCTGGCCTACCTGAAGCTCAGCCAACTCTACCGGAAACAGAAGAAATGGACAAAGGCCATCCGCGAGCTGGAGACCGGGTTGGCGGCCAACCCCAAGTCGGCGGATATATTTTCATCCCTTGTCCAGCTCTATGTTGCCCGCGGCAAGACCGATACGGCCCTGGCCGCCTGCAGGAAACAACTCAGCCGGAACCCGGGCGATGCCTTTACCTATAACCTGTTAAGCGGGGTATATATCGCCACCAAGGAGTACGACAAGGCCCGGCAGGCCCTGGAAAAGGCCATCGGCATCAATCCGGCCTGGCAGGTTCCCTACGGTAACCTGGCCAAGCTCTTTCTGGCCCACAACAAGCGGGAAGAGGCAATTGCCACGCTTGAGGAGGCCCTGAAGGCCGATCCCAAACAACCGGCGCCCTACCTGACCCTGGCGACCCTGTATCAACAGGATCAACAGCCGGAAAAGGCCATCCGGATTTACGAAAAGGCGCTCACCGAAATTCCGGGCCTCTGGCCGGCGGCAAACAATCTCGCCGACCTGCTGACCGAACATACGGGTTCCCGGGCCGACCTGGAAAGGGCGCTGGTCCTGGCCCGCAAGGCCCGGCAGATGAAGCCCGGCGAAGCAGCGGTAAACGACACCCTGGGCTGGATCTATTATAAACTGGGGGACAGCAAGCGGGCCCGCCTGCTCATTGAAAAGGCGCTGGCCGCGGCCCCGGATAATCCGGCAATCAACTATCATCTGGGCATATTGTTGTTTAACAGCGGCCGGAAAGACGAGGCCCGGGAAAAACTGACCAAGGCCCTGGAGAACGACGAACAGTTTTCCGGCCGGCAAGAGGCGGAAAAGGTTCTCAAACAGCTGTGATCACGGATGCAGCCGAGCTTCATAAAAAGTAAGGTTTCGGTAAACCCCGTACGTTTGAGGTTGGATCGGGAAAGGGGTTTTCTTATACCGAACGGTGTAGCGGACCCTGAGCCGCGGCCGTGACGGCAAAAGCGGAATTTGAAACAACTTCGGCAGGATATGCTTATGGATTCCGAATCGCCGCCGCGGCGAA
>JAKITW010000056.1 GCA_021647905.1 Desulfobacterales bacterium
CTGCCGAAGTTGTTTCAATTTCCGCTTTTGCCGTCACGGCTGCGGCTCAGGGTCCGCTACACCGTTCGCTATAAGAAAACCCCTTTCCCGGTCCAACCTCAAACGTACGGGGTTTACCGAAACCTTAGGAATAACGAATTTCGAATGTTGAAGTATTTTTTTGCTTCCACTCCCACGGTTCATTAGTCATTATTTTTCCCTGCCCCCTGCCCCCTGATCCCTATATCCTCAACATCCGGTCCAGGGCGATTCTGGCCAACTCGGCGGTCTGGTGGTCAACAATGATCCGGTTGACCGTTGTGCCGGCAACAAGATTGTCCAGGACCCAGAGCAGATAGCCGGGCTTGATCCGGTACATGGTGGAGCAGAGGCACTGGAACGGTGCCAGGGAATGGATCGATTTGTCCGGGTGTCGGGCCGCCAGCCGGTTGACCAGATTGATCTCGGTGCCGATGGCCCATTTGGAGCCGGCCGGGGATTCGCTCACCCGTTTGATGATCTGTTCGGTGGATCCGTAAAAGTCCGCAGCGTTGACCACCTGGTTGGTGCATTCCGGATGGACGATGACCCGCACCTCTGGATCGGTTTCCCGCCAGTGGCGAATGTGCTCGGCCCTGAACTGCATGTGTACGGTGCAGTAGCCGTCCCAGAGCAGCACCCGGGCTTTTTGCAACGCCTCCGCGCTGTTGCCGCCCAGGGGTTTGCCCCGCTGCCAGAGTACCACCTCGTCCCCGGTGATGCCCAGGGCATGGGCGGAGTTGCGGCCCAGGTGTTCGTCCGGCAAGAAAAAAATCTTATTGCCTTGTTTCAGGGCCCAGGTCAGTACCCGTTCGGCATTGGACGAGGTGCAGACCGAGCCGCCGTGCGCGCCGACAAAGGCCTTGATCCTGGCCGAGGAGTTGACATAGGTCACCGGGATACAGTCGTTGATGCCGATATCCTCCAGTTCCCGCCAGGCCCAGGATACCTCGTCGCTGGTGGCCATATCGGCCATGGGACAGCCGGCCCGCAGGTCCGGGAGCATCACGCTCTGCTCGTCGGTGGTGAGGATATCGGCGGACTCGGCCATGAAATGAACCCCGCAGAAGACGATGTAGGACCGGTCCCCGGCAACCGCGGCGTGTTTGGCCAGTTTCAGCGAATCGCCGGTCATATCGGCGAAACGGAAGACCGCCTCCTGCTGGTAATGGTGGCACAGGATCAGCAGTTGGTCGCCCAGTTCTTTTTTTCTGGCCATGATGCGGTCCGCCAGGACCTCTTGCCGTTCATCCAGGTACCTGGGGCTGATATCGATTTGTTTTAAAGAGGACATTGCGGTATAACTCCTTGCTGAAAATTGATAACCTCGTAACAAGCCGAAATGTTTCAAATGTCACTGAGTAACATCAAGATGTTGTAACGTAATACACGTCGGTTGAGCAATTTTTGCGTGACCGGCAAAATCAACCGCGGCCCGGATCGATCCGGGCCGCGGTATTTTTTTTACAAATTGTCAATGCCTGATCCGGGGAAAGATGTGCAGGCCTTTTTTAAGAGCGGCGGGGCCGGGTATCAGATGCGGGCAGCATCCTGTCGCGTTCCGGGTTCAAACCGGTTCGCGGTGTTGGCGTTGTTGTTCCCCTGAAGATAGATTCCCACCGCATCATCTCCCTTATTCGCCGAGGCTGGTGTCGTCGGCCTGACCCATGGTGTCGAAGCGGTCAACCTCTGGCGTTTTAAGGGTCTGTCTTTTCTTGCGTTGCAATTCCTTCAACTGCAGGCCCAGGGTGTCGAATGCCTCGGTTACCAATGGCCGGACCTGGCCGCCCCGTTTCTTGACCACCACCGTGTCGTTGGGGATCGACGCCACGATCAGGAATTCGTAACCTCCTCCTTTGTGGTGTTTGGTGCCTTCGACCGTGGTCCGCAGGTGATGGACCAGGCCCGGATGGTGCCGATGCAGTCTTACTTTTTCCTGTTCGATTTTTTCCCGCCACGTCTTGCGCATTTCGATGTTACGGGCTTCAATCTGTAGTTCCATGGTTGCCTCCATTGACGAAGATTATCATGTCGCCTGGACGGGTCCGTCCACAAGGGATACTGCCCTGTTTCTACTGTACCATAAAACCGGTTGATAACCTAGTTCTCTCCTGGCTGGGACAAGAAAAAAACATCAGGGTAATATCCTGTCAACCAGTTGATGTGACGGGAAAAACTCCGGCCGCTACCGGCTGCTTGCGGACCGGTCCCACGATGACCGGCCCGTTCCAGGATATGGTGACGATGAACTTTAATTGCTTGGCAAGCCACGAAAAAAAGACTATAGAGTACGGGTTTCCGATTAAACAGGTAAATGATCGCCAACCCATGCCCTGGGATGAAGAAGGACATATGCTGGTAAAGGACATTCTCAACACCAATAAGATATCCATGAGCTTCGAGTTTTTTCCGCCCAAGCAGGCGGAGGACTGGGAAAAACTCTTTGCAACCATCTCCGACCTGATTCCACTGGCTCCGGCCTATGTGAGCGTGACCTACGGCGCCGGCGGCTCCACCCGCGACCGGACCCATAACCTGGTGGTGCGGATCCAGAAAGAGACTGATCTGACCGTGGTCTCCCATCTCACCTGCGTTGGTTCCACCCGGGACGAGATCCGGACGATTCTGGAGAACTATGCCAGGAACGGGGTGGAAAATATCCTGGCCTTAAGGGGCGACCTGCCCAAGGGTGAGAAGGAGTGGCGCCAGCCGGAAAACGGCTTTGCCTATGCCGCTGACCTGGTGGCCTTTATCAAGGAACAGTTTCCCCGCATGGGCGTTGGGGTGGCCGGATTTCCCGAGGGCCATCCCGAGACCCAGAACCGGTTGAAGGAGATCGAATATCTTAAGGCAAAGGTCGATGCCGGGGCCGATTATATCGTCAGCCAGCTTTTTTTCGACAACCGGGATTTCTACGATTTCCGCGAGCGGTGCGAATTGGCCGGGATCCATGTGCCGATCATTGCCGGCATCATGCCGATCAGCACCAGGCGCGGGATGATCCGGATGGCCGAACTGGCCGAGGGGGCCCGATTCCCGGCCCGGCTGCTCAAGGCGGTGGACCGGGCTGAAAGCGACGACTATGTTGAAAAGGTGGGGGTGCACTGGGCCACCGAGCAGGTGCGGGACCTCATTGACAACAATGTGCGGGGCATTCATTTCTATACCCTGAACAGCTCCCGGGCCTCACTGCGGCTGTATGAGTCCCTGGGCATCAGCTCCTCTGAACAACTTTTTATATGAGCGTCGCCCCGGGCGAAGCTCTGTGTTTGGGGAGATTTTCATTGTTGGTTGTGGCCGCGGCCTGAAATATGGTCCAGCCATGCTGGTTTATATGAGCGTCCGGCAGAGCGCCGGCCGTCCCGGATGGTCACCCCTTTTTCTTTTCCGGACCGGTTTGCCGGCCCGGAAAATCTCCTGTCTTTAAGGCCGTGGGTCTTGGGACAATCCTTGATGTGTTAATAGATGAAATTCAGCGAACTTGAACTTAAACCGGAAGTGATGCGGGCGGTGACCAGGATGGGTTATACCGACCTGACCCCGATCCAGGAACAGACCTTTGCCCTGATCCGGGCGGGACGGGACATCATGGCCCTGGCCGAGACCGGTTCCGGCAAGACCAGCGCCTGCGGCATCCCCCTGGCCGAGATGGTCGATCCGCACGGGCCCGGCATCCAGGCCCTGATCCTGGTGCCGACCCGCGAGCTTGCCCTGCAGTATGTGGACGAGCTTGATCTCATCGGCAGGCGTACCGGAATTTCGCCCTTTGCCATCTACGGCGGTTTTTCAATGAACATCCAGAAGGCCAAGCTGGCCGACGGGGTCCAGATCCTGGTGGCCACCCCGGGCCGGCTGATCGACCATCTCTACAACAGCGATCTCACCCTTGAGTCGGTCCGCACCGTGGTCCTGGACGAGGCCGATGAGATGCTGAAAATGGGGTTTGTCGAGGATGTCCGTTTCATCCTCTCCTGTATCGTGGCCGAGCACCAGACCCTGCTCTTTTCCGCGACCATGCCCGATGAAGTGGATGATCTGGCCAACACCTTTCTGCGTGATCCGGTCCGGATCCAGTTGAACCGCGAGGAGGTCTCACCCCAGTCGATTACCCACCGTTTCCGGCTGCTGGCCGACAAGGAACGGCTGCCGGTCCTGAAACAGTACCTGGCAGAGGAAAATCCCCGCCAGGTAATCATCTTCTGCAACTCCAAACGCAACGTCGAGTTGCTCTTCCGTAAGCTGAAGAATTCGGTGGAGTCCCTGGAGTATATCCACGGCGGCCTTGATCAGAGTAAGCGGACCTCGATCTTCAACCGTTTCAAGCGGGGCAAGACCAGGGTGATGATCGCCACCGACGTGGCCGGCCGCGGCCTTGACTTCTCCCGGGTCAGCCATATCATTAATTATGATTTTCCGCACACGGCCGAGAACTATATCCATCGCACCGGTCGCACCGGCCGGATGGGCAATGTCGGGACGGCCATCTCCCTGGTCTCTTCAAGGGATCTGTTCATGTTGCAGCGACTCTTTAAGGAAAAACATATCCAGCCGGTATGGGACGGCCAGGCGCCTGATTTCAAGCGGATTCGCTCCGGTGGACAGCGGCGGCGGGGCCCAGGTTCCGGCCGGCCCGGCCCGCGCCGCGACCAGGGCCGCCGTTAATCGTTATTTCCCATTCTTCATGCCCAGCAGTTCAAGGACCTTGCGGTCGCCGACGGTCTTGCCGGTTTCCCGGAGATCAAGGGCCGAACGGGCCGCGCGGCAGGTGTCCTCGCCCACCAGGATTCCGTTCCGGTAGGTCTTGGTCATCTCCTGGATGCGGAACACCGCATTGACCGGGTCGCCGATCACCGTGTAGTCCATCTTCATATCAAAACCGATATTGCCCACCACCACCTCGCCGGTATGGATGCTGATGCCGATGGAAACCGAGGCGCCCAGTTCCTTGATGAAATAATCGTTGACCGCCCCCACCGCCGCCTGCATCTCCAGGGCCGCGACCACCGCGTTTTCCGCGTCCATCGAGCTTGAGGCCGGGGCCCCGAAGATGGCCAGGAAGCCGTCGCCCAGGTATTTGTCAACAATGCCGTGGTGCTTGAAGACAATGGTGCCCATTACCGAGAAGAAGTGGTTCAACAGCGACACTGTCTTCTGGGGACCGATCTGCCGGGTAAGGTCCGAGAAGCTCCGCAGGTCGATATTGAGCAGGGTCAGGGTCTTGAATTCGTCCAGCATCGCCTGGCCGGCCCCGGCCCGGGTGATCTGGTCCACCACCTCCCGGGGCACGAATTTCTGGAACACCTGCCTGATCCCCCGCTCATGCTCGGCCAGGGAGACCGTTTCCTTGTAGAGCCTCGAGTTCTCAACGGCAATGGACACCGAGGAGGAGATGGAGTGGAGCAGGGCCTTGTCGTTGTCGTCAAAACCGTTGCTGGTCTTGTTGAGTACCTCGATCACCCCGACCACCTGGCCCTGGGAGATGATCGGCACGCAGAGAGCGGAAGTGGTGGTGAATCTGGCGACCTTGTCGATCTCAGGCGAGAAGTGGCTGGATTTTCCGGTATCGTTGACCAGCATTGACTCGCCCCGGGCCGCCACCGAGCCGGCGATCCCCTCTCCCAGTTTGAGGCGGAGGGATTTGAGCGCCTCCACGTCGATGTTGAAGCCCGAGGCCAGCTTGAGTTCATTGTCCTCCAGGAGAAAGAGCACCCCGGCCTCGACATCCATACTCTCCCGGATCATCTCCATGGTGTACTGAAGCACCTTGCTGATGTCAAAGGTGGATGAGGCCAGGGCGTCGCCGATCTGCCGGATGGTCTTCATCTCCTGGTCCCGCTTGATCACCGCGGCGGTCAGCTGGTTGTGCCGGAGGGCCAGCGAGAGGACATTGGCGGTCCATTCGAGCAGAAGGCGGTTGTCGCGCAGGAGTTGGGCCTCCGGGGCGGCCAGGACCAGGACCCCGTGGCCCCTGCCGTTGATCGACAGCGGGACGATCAGGCCGGATGTCTTTCCATCCTTGCCGTGGAAGAGTTGCTTGTCCGCATTGCCGGTCAGTTGGCTGGTGTCGTCGATGATCAGCATTGATTCCTGGCGCAGCACCGTGTCGATGATCGAGCCTTGGGCGGAATGGGTGGAGCCGACGGCAATGTCCGTGGGGGTGGTGGCCAGCATGTCGCTTACCGTGAAGCCGTGCCGCCGGTCTTGGGCGCGGAGCAGCACCAGGGCCAGGGAGAAGGGAACGATCTGCCGGAGTTCGTTCAGGATGGTGTGGAGCAACTCACTGCCCCTGAGGCTGGAGCCCAGCACCTTGAAGACCTTGTCGACAAAGGCGCGGTTGCGGCGGTTCTGTTCAAGTTGTTGCAGAAGACGGATGTTCTCATAGGTAAAGGCGGCATTGCTCAACAGCGGGATCAGCGCCTCCACGTCCTCGTTTTTGAAGGGGGCGGCCTCCTGCTTGCGGGAGATGGTGAGTACGCCGATGATATCGTTGATGGTCTTGATCGGCAGGCAGATGAACGACTTGGTGGCATAGCCGGGCCGGTTGCTTCTGCCGAAGCGGGTGTCTTTCTCAATGTCCTCGATGACCAGGGGCGATTTGTTGATCACCGCATATTTGGCAATGCTCTTGTCAAAATCAAGGCGATCGCCGATTTTGACCCGTTCGCCCAGCCCGATACTCGCCTTGACCACAAAGGATTTGGGCTCGGTCTTGTCGATGATCATCACCGAGCCGATGTCGGAGTTGGTAAGCAGCAGGGCCCGTTCCAGGGTGACGTAGAGGATCTCGGCGGGGTCCAGGGTAACGTAGCAGAGGTCGGCAAGCTCCTTGAGGATGGATACCTCTGAGGATTTTTCCTCCAGTCTTCCGGTGATGTTCACCAGTCGTGCTTCAATGGAGTTGACCGAGGAGATGATCCGTTGCAGCTCGCTGTCTTCCTCTTCATCCGGAAGATCGAAGAGGGGTTCGTCGGCATCGGCCTCGATTTTGCCGATCCGGGCGGAGAGTTCGGTGGAAATATTGATGATCCGGTCAAAGAGCTTGCGCAGGGCGGTGAAGCCGATCAGGGCGAAGAACAGGACCAGGAGTACAAAAGGGACCAGCAGCGGGTCAGTGAGAAAATCATAGCGCCAGGCATAGTAGACAAAGACCAGTACCGGGTAGAGAAAAATGAGCCAGAACAGGACGTTAAGCCGATAATAGAGGCTCGTCTTTTCCAGGGAGATTTCAGGCAGCCATTTTATCGGGGTCATCGGGGTGTACTCGCTTAAGCTGTAATGGGGATGGAAAGGCGGTCAAATCCCCGGAGTCGGGCCTGCCGCGTTTGCATTTTGGAAGCAACATAGCCTGATTATTCTGATAATGCCAGAAGATGTGGCCCCTGCCGCTGTTGGCGCACCAGCCCTTTTCCCGGATTCTCAACTGTTTGACTTTCACCATGATTCCAGTTTAGATGTTCAAATGAGGGAAGCAGACCTGTTTCTTACCGGTGATATCGGCGGCACCAAGACGGCCCTGGCCGTGGTCTCGACAACAATAGGACCCCGGGAGCCGGTGGTGACCGAGACCTTTGTCAGCACTGAATATCCGGACCTTGAAAGCGTGGCCGCCCCCTTTCTTGCCCAGGTCGGACTGTCAGTGGGCCACGCCTGTTTCGGGGTGGCCGGGCCGGTGGCGGGGGAGCGGGCCGATATCACCAATCTGCCGTGGCGGATCGATGCCCGCCGGCTTGCAGCCACGTTGCGGATTCCAAGGGTCCGGTTGATCAACGATCTGGCGGCCACTGCCCAGGCAATACCTTTTCTGGTACCCAGCGACCTGATGCCCTTGAGCCGCGGCCAGGGTGACCCCCGGGGGGCCATGGCGGTGATCGCCCCGGGCACCGGCCTGGGCGAGGCCTTCCTTACCCGCACCCACGCCGGGTGGCAGGTGCACGGTTCCGAGGGCGGTCATGCGGATTTCTCGCCCATCTCGGTGGTGGAGGTGGAACTCTTGCGCCATCTCCAGACCCGGTTCGAGCATGTCAGTTTCGAGCATCTCTGTTCCGGCCGCGGTCTGGCCAATATATACGGGTTCTTCAAGACGAGCGGTATCTATCCCGAGCCGGACTGGCTGACCGCCGCGCTTGAGGCGGCCGCTGATCCGGCCCCGGTGATCGTTGCCAGTGCCCTTGATCTGGAAAAAGAGTGCCCGATCTGCACTGCCACCCTGGAGCTTTTTGCAACCATCCTGGCGGCCGAGGCCGGCAATCTCTGTCTCAAGGTGCTGGCAACCGGCGGGGTCTTTCTGGCTGGCGGCATCCTGCCCCGGATTCTGCCCTTGCTGCAAACACCCCGCTTTCTCGAAACCTTTCGGAGCAAGGGAAAGATGACCGCCCTGCTCGGCCGGGTGCCGTTGCAGATCATCACCAATCCCCGGGCCGCCCTGCTGGGCGCGGCCTATTATGGAATGGACGCGGAGCGGGCGGGTGCGGAATAATCTCGGCCCGAAGATCGCGCTGGTACTGGCCATTGGTGTGCTGGTGGCGGTTTTCCATATCTTTGACCTGGGCCAGTATCTCACCCTCTCTTTTCTCAAGGAGTCCCAGCAGCGATTCGCCGATCTCTACGCATCCCACCGGGTTCCGGTGGTTGCCGGATATATGGTGATCTATATCGTGGTCACCGGGCTGTCCCT
The DNA here is from genome assembly GCA_021647905.1 of Desulfobacterales bacterium. Classification (NCBI taxonomy): domain Bacteria; kingdom Pseudomonadati; phylum Thermodesulfobacteriota; class Desulfobacteria; order Desulfobacterales; species Desulfobacterales bacterium. Next base: position 8,693 of record JAKITW010000056.1, read on the forward strand.
GCCCGGGGCGGCAATCATGACCCTGGCCGGCGGCGCCCTGTTCGGTCTCCGGGTCGGTACGCTGGCGGTCTCCTTTGCCAGCACCATCGGCGCGACGCTTGCCTGTCTGGTGTCCCGTTTTCTTCTGCGTGAGTGGGTACAGGAGAAATTCGGTGACAAACTGGGTCCTGTTAATGCCGGGATCGACAAGGAGGGCGGCTTCTATCTCTTCACCCTGCGGCTGGTGCCGATCTTTCCCTTCTTTGTGATCAACATGGCCATGGGGATTACCCGGATGCCGCTTTTCACCTATTACTGGGTGTCCCAGCTGGGGATGCTGCCGGCCACCCTGGTCTTTGTCAACGCGGGCAGGGAACTGGGCCGGATCGACTCCCTGTCCGGCATTCTTTCGCCAAGGCTGATCATCTCCTTTGTGATCCTCGGGCTTTTTCCGGTTACGGTCAAGAAGCTGCTGGCCCTGTACACCACCCGCCGGCAGTTGGAAAAGTAAACCAGGACTCACTTGTCCCAGTTAAGGTTAAAGCCCCCGCCTTCAGGCGGGTAGATTTATCCCTTCCAATGGAAACCGGTTTGAAGGGAAGAGTTTTTTACTTCGTGCTCGTGAACGTGCTCGTGAACGTGCTCGTGAACGTAAACGTAAACGTGATCGAGACAAGAAAAGAATAAATATGTTGCGAGCAAGCAGGATGGATTATCAAGGAGAGTCCGATAAATGGACTTGTCGTTCGCCAAAGGCACTTATGTTCGTGTACGAGTACGTTCACGAGCACGAGCACGTCAAAAACGGGTCTGTGACCCGTATCCCGATTTTCAGTCGTTAAGTTAACCCAACGTCTTCAGACGGTGGTTGTTAAGTTGCGGGTAACTCGTCACGGGATATATATCAAGGGTAAGCGCTGAGGTGAGAGCCGCCCGCTGGCCGATTCCTGCCCGGCTGATAACAGCTGGTGGAAAAAAGTGAAAAGTACGCCTTGCACCGGACAGGAACTTGGTGTATATCGCTGTTTCCCGGGAGCGGGAGCAAATATCGTAAAGATAACCAGGCAAGCAGATGAAGATCAAGGATAACCCGGAAACCATCTTGCCGGGATGAACTTTAACCAAGAGGGACCGGTATGTTGAACAGGGAAGAGTACACGCTCTACAGCGGGGGCCTGAAAGGCGCGGAGAGCGCATTCGGCCGGGCGGCGGAGAAGTGGGGGATCAAGGAGGTCACCTACTCTTTTGTCGACCATAAGATCGAACGTGACAGGAACGTGGTACTCCTGTCCGGGGAGGAACTGCAGCGCGGCGATATCAGCATGGAACTGGTCTCCAAGATGATGGGCCGGACCTACTACGAAACCAACAAGATCCGCAAGGTGCTGCAGACCATTTTTCATATGGTCAACAGCGGCCACCAGGTGTTCGTGGTGGGCACGATTCTCGAGGACAACACGGTCAAGGGCGGCACCGGTTGGGCCGTGGAACTGGCCAAGCTCTTCAACCGGCCGCTTTCCGTTTTTGACCAGAAGCAGGCGGCCTGGTATGTCTGGGAGAACGGCGGCTGGCGGAAAGAGGATGGGCCCCGGATCACCCATTCGACCTTTGTCGGTTCCGGTACCCGGCACCTTACCGGCGAGGGCAGGCAGGCCATTGAGCAGCTCTTCGGCGACAGCTTCGGCGCGGCCTGATTTCTTTATTTTTCAGAAGGGACTGGAAAACCGGGGCCGGCCTTGTTGCCGGCCCCGGTTTTTTTATGGGGTGCCGGCAGAAGGGCCAGGGGGTAGGGGTGAACTCGTACGGGCTGAGTATCCCCCGAGGGCGACAAATTGTAAGCATTTACCAGTGCCACGGATTCGTGCAAGCGTAAGATTTCGATAAACCCCGTACGGTTGAGGTTGGACCGGGAAAGGGGTTTTCTTATAGCGAACGGTGTAGCGGACCCTGAGCCGCAGCCGTGACGGCAAAAGCGGAATTTGAAAAAACTTCGGCAGGATATGCTTATGGCTTCCGAATCGCCGTTGCGGCGAAGCGAGTTCCTGCTTGATAGCCTGTTTATGAACAGCCGGCCCTTTTCAATGGAGCGGCCGTTGGTAGAAGAAGACCCCTTTCCCGACAGGAGGGGGTTACTGAATGTTTACGTGCAAGCAGGCCGGTGACAGTTGATGAACTCGCAACAACCCGCTCGACCCAACCTGTTTGACGATCGCGGGTAAAGATGACTTTTTGCGATCGGCGAACAGGTTGATGGAGCAGGTTTTTCTGCCCAGAAAAACCACCAGATCCCCCCCCCACTCATAGTAAAATACCAGGCATGACCTAGTATTCTGCCATAATATGCTAGTAGTTTACTAGGATATCCCTATCAGTTAGTCAAAAATATGCATTGCAGAATAACAGTAATTTTCATGCTGTTGTGTGAAGATTACTACTAGTTTTTAACTAGTAGTAATTTAGTATTTTACTAGGGTTGTATCTTTTTTAATTATCTTATAGACTACCGCATCAAGTTAACAGGTTGTCTGATTAATAAAATAGTAATCATCATCATCATGATTGATATTCACTGCCATATCCTGCCCGAGATTGATGATGGCGCCATGTCTATTGATGAGTCGTTGGAAATGGCGGAACAGGCGGTTGACAATGGGATTGAAGAGATCGTGGCAACGCCGCATGCCGGAAACGGCGTTTATTTAAATAACCTGGAAAAGACAACCCGCCTGGTTCAGTATTTAAACGAGCGTATCGCTGAAGCGGGAATACCCCTCAGGATTTATTCCGGGGCAGAGAATTACTTGCTTCCGCACCTTACCGATATGATCAACCTTGGTCAGGCCGCCACCTTGAACAACAGCCGATATATTCTGATTGAACTGCCGCCGACCCTTTTGCTTTCCTCGCTGAAGCAGGAGCTTTTCACCCTCCAGGTAAACGGCTATGTCCCGGTCCTGGCCCACCCGGAACGACACGGTCTGTTGATGAAAAACACCAGTACGCTTGCCGAGTTGGTTGGCCTTGGGTGCCTGTGCCAGGTGACCGCCCAGAGTCTGACCGGGGATGGTGGCGGGACAATCCAGGCCGCGGCCGACAGGATCGTGGGTAAACGGCTTGCCCAGGTAATTGCCAGTGATGCCCACTCTGCCACTGACAGAAAACCGGCCCTTAAAAAGGCGGTCAAGCGGGCTGCGGGGCTGCTGGGAAGCAAAGCCGAAGCAATGAAGATGGTGCGGGAGACCCCGGCGGCAATGTTGGCCAACCGGGTCGTCCGTCCGGCGCCCCTTGCCAGGATGCCATACCCACAACCCCGTACCCTGTCATTACATAAAAATGCGTTGTTTTCAGAGGTGTTTTCCTTTTTCGAACCAGGAAGACACCAACCAAGACACTAACCAGCATGGCTGGACCATGATTTTGGGGCCGCAGCCACAACCAACTATGAAAATCTCCCTGGACAGCGAGCTTCGTCCGGCACGACTTTCATATAAATTAAGGAACAATCTGCCGCAAATTCCAGAAAAGGAGCCCGTCATGAACAGATTGATCTGCGTGTTTTTTTTAATGCCGTTACTGGCCCTGTTTGCCGGTTCTCACCCTGCCCAGGGCATGGAGATGGCAGAGATCGAGGCCATTCAGGTCAATGCCGAACAGGCCGTGGAGCAGGCCATTGCCCAGTTGGAGACGGCCACCGCGGCCGGCAACAGGGAGGCGGTCGGCCTGGCCCTGCAGGGTCTTGAACTGGCCATGGCAAACTTTGCCCAGGTCAATGATCTGCATGACCGGGCCCTGGGAGGAGAATTGTTTGATCACGCGGCCCTGGCCAACTGTGATGCCATTGCCAACGGGTTGCGGGATATGAACAGCCGGATTGCCGCCGGCGACCTGGACGGCGCCCGGACCCTTTTCAGCGCTGCCGGCGACCTGGCCGCCCTTAATCCGCCCGCGCCGCCGATTACGGAGGAGGTTCTTGCCCAACTCGCCCCTGGTCTCCAGGAGCGGATGACAGTGGCCGTGACCCAGGCGGTGGAGACGATCGGGGGTGAGACCGCGGCCGGTGGCCCCGGTCCCGGCGGTGGTCCCGGCCCCGGCGGTGGCCCCGGCCCGGGTCCGGGTGGTGGGTTCGGATTGCTTCCAATGTTGTTGATGGGGACCCATGTTGCCAGCCCGATATGAACCGGGAAGTTGAAACAGGGGAGGGGGCGTTGTCAGGACATGTCCGCCTTTCGCCTGACCACCAGGAAAAGAGGAGTACCTTGTGAACAGTATAGCCGCCCCGACGCATGAGCCACGCCTTGCCGCGTCGGCATCCTCCCGGAGGAAATATTTTTATCCGGTAATCATTTCCTTGCTGATGACCGCCGTTCTGCAACCGGGCTGGCCGCCGGCCCCGGCCCGGGCCGGGACAGCGAAGATCATCATTTCCCCGCTGCTGGTGGTGAACCCCCGCTGGGACAGCAACTATTATAAGAGCGACACCGGCGAGCAGGCGGCCATGATCCTCCTGGTCCAGCCCGGCCTTGATCTACAGGCAGAGACCGAGAAGAGCAGCCTGTCCCTTCACTATACGCTTGACTCGTATACCTATTCCGGCCTGGACCAGAATCTCGACTTTATCGGCCATACCTTTGATCTGGCCGCGGAAACACGGACAAAGTCGGAAAATCTGACAGCAAGGTTGAGGGACACCTTTTTCAAATCCAGGGACCCGGCCTCCCTGGATCTGGTCAACAACTCCGTTTCCAAGGAAGAGTTCAATCTGAACAGTTTTGCACCCGAGGTGCTCTATCGATACGGGCTCTCATCCTTTCGCCTGGGATACACCAATGTTCTGCTTGACTATGATAATGTTGCCAAGGAAGACTCGGTTGAAAACCGTGGGACCTTTGAATGGAAATATGAGTTGGATAAAATCAATGCCGTTGGCCTCAACTATCAATACTGGCGCCGGGATTACGGTCTTACCACCAGCGACTACCGGTCCAGTCAGTTAAAGGCGGTCTACACTCATACCGGCAAATCATTTACCATCGATCTCGGCGCCGGCCGGCAGAACAGGAGCTTTGACGCCAGCAATCTGGCGGCCCGCGATTCCTTTTCCTGGAATGTTGCCGTGGACTGGAGGAGTCCGGAAAGGACCATGGTCGAACTCCGGCTGGACGGCAAGGAAAACGATCTCGGTCCGGGCAACAGCTACTACCAGGCGACAAAGCTCTCCCTGCGGGCCGACCACGCTGTTTCGGATGAGTTCACCGTGGGTTTTGCCGGATCGTTTCAGCGCAGTGACTACGAACTTTCAACCCGTGTTGACGACACCTTTGCCGTGGAAGGCGCGGTCGGCTACAAACTGACCAGATGGCTTGCCGTTGCCGTTGTGGCGGGCCATGAAAGTCGTGATTCGAACCTGGCCGGTGCTGGCTATATCAACAACTACGGTTTGCTGATGTTCCGCTTTGTTTATCCCGTCGGTTCAGGACGTTCCGGGGGGGCCTGACTAACCAAGGGGTTGTTCTTTGGTTGGTCTTTCGTGCGGGAAGCATTCGTTTTCCCGTCCATATCGCACCAACGAAAGGTAACCGTTCACCAGGGGCTACAGATTTACGGAAACCACCGGGCCGTCAATCAGGCCCGGGCGGTGAGCTTTGTTTTTCAAATAAAGGCATAGTGTTATCGAGGCTTTTGTACCCATGAAAAGCGCATCACGGTTCCTGAGCCGTATCTTCGGGTCTTCTTTCCTCTGTTATCAAGCGGCAGCAGGGAGGAATCATTCCTTGTTGCCGGGATTCATCCTCCTGTTTCTTTTTTCTGTTCTCTCCGGTCCTGGTACTGTTTCCGCCCAGGATCAGGACTATCGTTTCGGACCCCGGGATGTGATCAGGGTGTCGGTTTATGCCGGAGGCGAGGAACAGGTGAGTGCCGACCTCACTGTTTCCGCCTCCGGCCGGATTACCGTACCCATGCTGGGAACAATTGATGCCGGCGGAATGACGGTGGGCGAGTTGGAAAAGTCCCTCCATGAGACGTTTAACCGCGATTTTTTCGTTGATCCTCAGATTACGGTGGCAATCAAGGAGTACCACAGTCTGTCCTATTACATCTCCGGCTCGGTGGCCAGGCCGGGGCTCTACGAACTGACCCGGTCACCGACCATCCTGGAATTGATCGCCAAGGCCGGCGGCCTGGTGGCGCATCACGGTCAGACCGCCTATATCATGCGTGACCTGCATGACAAGGAAAAGAGCCGGCCCATTGTTCTGGAGCTGCAACCCCTGCTCTACAAGGGGGACATGACCAACAACCTGCGGCTGCGGACCGGGGATGTGATCCATATCCCCCTGGAAACAGAGGTGGACCAGGCCAGCAATTCCATCTACGTGGAAGGCGAGGTGGTAAAGCCCGGGGTCTATGCCTTCCAGCCGGGTATCACCGCTCTGGGAGCCTGCATCAAGGCCGGCGGGTTCAACAAGTATGCCGCGCCCAACCGGACCAGGATTATCCGCAAGGGCGACAACGGCCGGCAGGTCATTGAAATCAACCTTGATGAAGTTAAAAAAGGAAAGGCCCGGGACATTGAACTCATGGCCGGGGATCTGATCCACGTACCGGAGACCTGGCTGTAAGGGGGACGTTTCACGGTGTAACACCGGGGAACATAGCCTGCTTCCCAGCTCAAACAAGCATTAGCACAAAAAAATGACTGACGAAAAAATTACCGAACAGGAAATCCACCTGAGCGACTACTACCTGGTCCTGCTCAAGCACCGGTTTCTCATCCTTGCCTGCCTGGTCCTGACCGTGGCGGTCACGCTCTTTTTCACCCTGCGGATGGACCCGGTCTTCCAGTCGTCCACCACCCTGGTTATCGAGAGTCCCCAGATCACCTCGCCGTTGACCGGGGAACGGGTCGACTATCAGAGCTATTACTCCCAGAACCTGACCTTTAACACCCATTTCAAGCTGATCACCTCCCGGCCGGTGCTGGAGCGGGTGATCGACGAACTGCGGCTCGACCGGCCGGAAAACTCCGACAAACTCTCACCCTCCCCCTTTCAGGCATTACTCGCCAATGTCAAGGAGAATGTCCGCCTCCTCCTGGGCCGGGAAAAGAACGAGCTGACCCCGGAGGAGATCCGCGAACAGATCATCGAAGACCTGCGCGGGCGGATCGAGATCAAGGAGGTCAGGGACACCCGCCTGCTCCAGATCGCGGTGGAGGATACCGACCCGGTGCTGGCCCGCGACATTGCCAACACCCTGGGCCGGGCCTATATCCGGTTCGACATCACCAACCGGATGCTGGCCTCCCGCAACTCCTTTCAGACCATGCGCGATCAGTCCTATGAACTCAAGAAAAAGCTCGAGGACGCGGAACAGGACTTTCTCAAGTTCAAGCAGCGCGAGCGGCTCTTCTCCATTTCCGGCAAGCAGGAGGTGATCTCCCAGCGGATCAGCGAGTTCAGTGAACTGGCGGTCAGGAACCGCAACGAACTCCAGGAGCTATCAGTGCAACTGGGCGAACTGCAATCGCTTTCAACCGGCAACAGGCTGGACGTGGTCCGGATCCGTTCCATGATTAACAATCCGATGATCGACCGGCTCAACCAGCAGTTGATTGAATCGGAAATAGGGCTTTCCAAGCTGCGCAAGGTCTATCGCGACAAACATCCCAAGGTGGTGCAGATCCTCGGCCGGATCAGTGATACCCGTACCGAGATCCTGAATCAGCTGGACAAGGAACTGGCCAATATGAAGAACCGCCGGACCCTGCTGCTGGCCAAGGAAAAGAATCTGAGAAACAACATTGACGAACTGGAGCAGGAGGCCCTGGCCCTGAGCCGGAAGGAGGTGCGGTACACGGCCTTGCAGCGCAATGTCGACACCAGCCGGAAACTCTACGATACCCTGCTGGACAAACTGAGCGAATCGGATGTCACCGAGTCCCTGGGCGACGAGACCATCAGGGTGGTGGAAACGGCCCAGGTGGCGATCCAGCCGGTCAGGCCGAAGAAGAGGCGCAACATCCTGCTCGCCGTTGTGCTCGGCCTGTTCGGCGGCATCGGCCTGGCCTTCTTCATGGAGTACCTGGATCAGACCCTTCATACCGAGGAGGATGTCCAGCAGTACCTGGGACTGCCGGTGCTGACCGTGGTGCCGGTGGCAAGCCAGGCGGGCAAGGGTTATGGCTATTATTCCCGCAAGGGCGGGACATCATCCGGTTCCAAGGAAAAGGGTTAATCCCGCCGGCGTCCGGTAACCAAGGAAAACCCCTATGAATCTGTTTCGAAAAAACAAGCACCACGGCCGGCCCGGGCTGCCGTTGTTAAACGAGACCACCAATAAGACCCGCTATGCCGAGTCCTACCGGACCCTGCGGACCAATATTCAGTTCTCCCTGGTGGAAGAAAATTTCAGGACCCTGCTGGTCACCAGCGCCGGGGTGGGCGAGGGCAAGACCACCACTGCCGCCAATCTGGCCTATACCATCTCCCAGGCCGGCCGTTCGATCCTGGCCATTGACGCTGACCTGCGGCGGCCCACCCTTTCCACCATCTACGACACCCCCGGCGATGACACCCCCGAGAGCATCGGCCTCACCGGCCTGCTGGCCAAGGTCTTCAGCAAGCGGATAAGCGAACTGGACCCTCTTTCCTCCTCCCTCTTCGACGTGCTCCACCTGCTCAGGTTCCAGAAAAGGACCGGCCGGTTGCTGGTCCAGGACCACTCCGATCAGGTGGAATTGTTTTTTCAGGACGGCCTGCTGGTCGATCTCAACTGGCTGACCCGGCCGGCGGAGAAAAAACTCGCCGCAGTGCTGAAGGAAAACGAATACCTGGCCCCGGACCGGGTCGAGCTGGCAGTCAGGCGGCAGCAGGATACCGGCAGCCGGCTGGGCTTTGTCATCGCCAGCATGGGGCTGATGAACGAGGCGGAGTTAAAGGGCATCCTCACCATCCATGTGATGGAGGTGCTCAACAAGGTCGTTGCGATGAAGGCCGCCCTTTACACCTTCACTGACATGCCTCTGGGTGAGGTCGATTCCGGTACCGCGGGCCTGGTCGACCTCAAGGAACTCCTTGGCCGGTCCGTTGCCGGCCGGGAGGAGATGCCCCTGATCGACGGCTTTATCCGCCAGGAGGTCCGTCGGGTCGATGACAGCTATTACCTGCTGCCAACCGGGCCGATCCCGCCCAATCCCACCGAGATCCTGGGCTCGGCCCGGATGGATTTTCTCTTTGACCGCTTGAAAAAAATGTTCGATGTCCTGGTGGTGGACAGCCCGCCGCTCTTACCTGCCAGCGACGCCCTGGTCCTGGCCCCCAGGATGGACGGGGTACTGCTGGTGGTCAAGCCCGGCTTTTTGAACCGTGAGCTGGTGGCCCGGGCCGTTGACCAGCTCAGAATCGCCAAGGCCAACCTGCTCGGCGTGGTCCTCAACCAGGTGGATACCAAGCGGGAAGGATACTACAAGTACTATCATAAGTATTACGCAAGGTACTATGGCGACAAGAGCTGACCTATATCATCCTGTCCGGCCCGTAAAAGCGCCCACCCCCCTGATACGGGGCCTGGCGGTTGGACTGCTGTTTGTCCTGTTCATGGCCCTGGCCCTGCCCCTGGCCGGTTTTACCGCCGGCCGGATCTTTTATCAACTGGGCATGGGTCTGGCCGGCCAGGGCCGATTCAACCGGGCCGCAATTGCACTTGAAAAGGCGGCCCGATACCAACCCGGAGCCAGTGACATCGAGCAGGGCCTGGGCCTGGTCTACCTGCAGACGGTCCAAGGGCTGGCCGGGTCCCTGCGATACCTGATCGCGGCCCGGGCCCTTGACCACTTTCAAAGGGCCCGGACAATTAATCCCCTGGAGCCGGAAGCAGCCTACGGCCTGGCCCGGGCCGCGGAACTCACGGGAGAGCAGGGCCGGGCCACCGCCCTGGCCGCCTACCGGGAGGCCATCCGCCTCTGGCCCAGCAATCCCCTCTATCACACGGCCATGGCCAGGGAACTGGCCCACCAGGGATTAACCGGGGAACTGCTGACCACGGTCCGCACCCTGGGCCGCATCGATCCGGCCGGATATTCCCAACTGCAACGGGAGTATTACTGGTCCGAAGACATGGCTGATGCCTATGGCCAGGGGCTGGACCAGGCCATTGCCCTCCGGATCGCCCCCCGCCAGGCCCTCCAGGCCCGGGCCGGGATCCTGGCCCGGCAGGGGCGGTGGCATGAGGCCGCGGTCCTATACGAAAAAGGCCTCTTAATCGAGGAGTTTCGCAACGGTTCCCGTGAGTACTACCAATTGGCCCGGCTCCTGCTGCGTAGCGGCGAGTACCAGCAGGCCTTTAGCCGGATCATCACCGGGCTCGGCCTGAGTCAGACCCGGGAAAAGGATCTGGAAGGCCTTTATTCCACCATCCGGAAGACCGCCGGGCCCGGGCAACAGCTCTCCTTTTATCACCAGGTCCGGCGATCCTTTACGCTGTCCCACCGGCTGGAGCTGCTGATGGCCCGTACCCTGATCGATGCCGGTGAATATGCCGAGGCAGGCACGGTTCTCGCCCTGATTCTGGAGAAGAACCAGCGCCTGGCCGCCGCCCATTACTGGCTGGCCAAGATCGGCGAGCGGACCAGGGACTGGGATGTGATGGAACTGGCGGCCCAGAAGGCGGTGGTCCGGGACCCGGACAACAGCGAATACCGGATGCTCTTTTCCCGGGCCCTGAGCCGGCAGCATAAGTATACGGCCGCGGAAAAGGAGATGGACCGGGTCATCAGTCTGCGGGACCGGCCCGCGGCCTGGCATTACAGCCGCCGCGGCTGGATGCGCTGGAGACAGGGAAATTACCAGGGCGCCCTGGAGGACTGGCAGGAGGCCAACCGGCTCCAGCCCGGCAATCCCGGCTATTACGAACTGATCGGCCGGGCCTACAGGAAATTGGGCCGGGAAAAGCTGGCCATGGTCGCCTACACCTCGGCCCTGGCCCGTGACCCGGATAACGAGAAGTATAAGAAAGAATTAACCAGCATGGCTGGACCATGATTTTGGGGCCGCAGCCACAACCAACTATGAAAATCTCCCCGGACAGCGAGCTTCGTCCGGCACGATTTTCATATAAAGAACCAAGAATTAAGGCTGGCAGGCGGTAAAGCGAGACGTAAGGTTTCGGTAAACCCCGTACGTTTGAGGTTGGACCGGGAAAGGGGTTTTCTTATAGCGAACGGTGTAGCGGACCCTGAGCCGCAGCCGTGACGGCAAAAGCGGAATTTGAAACAACTTCGG
>JAKITW010000057.1 GCA_021647905.1 Desulfobacterales bacterium
CGCCGCCGCGGCGAAGCGAGTTCCTGCTTGATAGCCTGTTTATGAACAGCCGGCCCTTCTCAATGGAGCGGCCGTTGGTAGAAGAAAACCCCTTTCCCGATAGGAGGGGGTTTACTGAATGTTTACGGCGTAACTGATCACACAGGGCGTATAACTCCCCGCTATCATTACCTCAAGCCGGTGATCGCGCACATTGTGACACGAACGCCACCATCCGGGCCTTGATCTGAATCAACCCGGCCCAAAAAAATGACCGGTACGGAGATGAGGATGTTTTCTCTGAAACCTGGTATGCTATCCCGGCGTTATTTATCTATCTAATGGAATGTAAGAAAATTGCAAGGCACGCCTTGCGCCTTGACCGGAGTTGCCGCCAATGCCCTTACCGTTCCCGGCCACAACCCGGCCCGCCCGGGTCAGGACCCTGCTGGCGGCCCTGGTTCTTCTGGTGCTGTTCAACGGCTGCACCTCGTTGGTGGTCCGGGAACTGGTGGATCCGCTCTCTCTTTCCCTGGAGCGGCAGACCGATCTGCGGTTGATCGACGACGGGGCTCCGGCCCTGTTGTTGATTATTGACGGACTGATCAGTACCGATCCCGGCAACCTGGACCTGCTCATTGCCGGGGCCCGGGCCTATGCCGCCTACTGCGCTCTGCTCCAGCAGCAGGGCGCGGAGGAGCGGATTGTAATAGTAAGCCAAAAGGCCAAAATATACGGCCAGTCCATTCTGCATCGCTTTCCAGCCATCGGCAAAGGGGACCTGCCCGGGCCGGTTGATTTTCCCAAGGCCCTGGCCACCCTTGACAAGAATGACGTGGAGGCCCTGTTCTGGGCCGGCTATGCCTGGTCCACCTGGATTCTGGCCCAACAGGGCGCGCCAGCGGCCATGATCGATCTGCCCTATGTTGAGCAGATCATGCTCCGGGTGGTAGCCCTTGATGAAACATATTACCATGGCGGGGCCCATCTCTTCCTCGGGGTCTATTACGGCAGCCGGCCCGAGATCCTCGGCGGCAGGCTCGAACTCAGCCGGTCCCATTTCGAACGGGCCCTGGTTGTGGCAAAACGTTGTTTTCTGCCCGTCCAGGTGGCCTATGCCGAGACCTATGCCCGGATGAGTTTCAACCGGAAGCTGTTTGCCGACCTCTTGAACGAGGTCCTGGCCGCGCCCGCAACAGAGGGTGACATGGCTGCCAGCAACCGGTTGGCCAAACAAAGGGCTGAAAAACTATTAGCGGCAATAGATGATTATTTTTAGGAGCAGTCCCATGGCAATACGCCTCAGTAAAAAAATCCTCCTCCTTTTTCTGGTCGCCGGTCTATGCATCGGCCTCAGTCAGCCGGCCCGGGCCAAGCGGCCCGGGTATCTCTTCAAGGTGGCCTCGCTGGCCCCGGACGGCAGCGTCTGGGCCACCCATTTCCGCGAGTTTGCCGACCGGGTGAGCAACAGAACCAACGGCGAGGTGGGGTTCAAGATCTACTCCGGCGGGGTCATGGGAGATGACCGCTCCATGTATCGCAAGATGCGGGTGGGGCAGATCCACGGCGGCGGCTTCACCATGACCGGGATCGGCGAGGTGGTCCCCGACTTCCGGGTACTGGGCATCCCTTTTCTGTTCAACTCCTACCAGGAGGTGGACCGGGTGGTGGAAAGGCTGTGGCCCCGGTTGAAACAGAAATTTGCCGACCAGGGGTTGGAACTGATGGCCCTCTCCGAGGTGGGCTTTGTCTATACCATGTCCTCCCTGCCCATCCGCGGCCTGGACGATCTCCGGCAGAGCAAGTGCTGGGTCCCCTCCGGAGACCCGATCAGCATGGCATTTTTACAGACCGCCCGGGTGACGCCGGTGCCCCTGCCCATCCAGGACGTACTCACCTCGCTGCAGACCGGGATGATCAACACCACCTTTAATTCCTTTTACGGCGCAATCATTCTGCAGTGGTATCCAACGATCAAATACATCACCGATATCCCCTTTGCCTATGCCTACGGCGCCTTTGTCCTTGACCAGAGGAAATTAGCGGCTCTGCCGTTGCAGTACAGAACAATCATGGCCGAGGAGGCCCGGACGACCTTTGCCCGGATGCTGGTTCAAACCAGGCAGGACAATGTGGAATCGCTCCAGGTGTTACAGAAGAGCGGGATCCGCCTGGTGCAACCCCTGCCGGAAACAGGCCCGGAGCTGGAGCGCTACCGGCAACAGACCGTGGACGCGATAATCGGCACGGCCTTTTCCCGGGAAATATACAGGGAGCTGATCGGCTATCTCAGCGAGTACCGCCGCCAGGCAGGGACCGGCCCGCCGGGTGGGGCGGCCGGGCCGGGAACAGAGTAATGGACGACCGCGCCGGGATCTGGAACAGTGTCCGGCAGGGGGCGGCCCAGTTGGAGGACCTCCTGCTCTCCCTGCTGCTGGTGGCGATGATCCTCCTTGCCTGCCTGCAGATCCTGCTGCGCACCTTTTTTGCCGGCGGCTTTCTCTGGGGCGATCCGCTGCTTCGCCACATGGTGCTCTGGGCCGGGATGTTCGGGGCCGCGGTAGCCACCCGCCAGGGGAAACACATTACCATTGATGTCGCCTCCCATCTCCTCCCGGAGCGGTGGCTGCCCTGGCTGGCGATTGTCAACAATCTCTTTGCCACCACGGTCACCGCAATACTCACCTATGCGGCAGTGGTCTTTGTCCGCAACGAGATGACCTATGGCCAGGGCTCGGCCCTGCCGGGCGTTCCCTCCTGGGGCCCGGGCCTGGTCTTTCCCCTGGCCTTCGGGCTGATCACCCTGCGTTTCCTCATCCAGACCGTTGCCGCGGCGCGCAAGGCGATCACCGGACCCACGGACAGCTGACGCCATGGGCCTGTTAAAGATCGTTCCGGTTCTCCTGGCCCTGCTCGGCAGCCCGCTCTTCGTGGTGATCGGCGCCCTGGCTTTACTCTCCTTTGCCAGCGTTCAAATCGACCTGTCGGTGATCTTCATCGAGATGTCCCGGCTGGGCGAGACCCCGGTCCTGGTCTCTCTGCCGCTCTTTATCTTTGCCGGCACCCTGCTTTCGGAAAGCAACACCGCCCAGCGGCTGGTCCGTCTCTCCCAGGTCCTGCTCGGCTGGTTGCCGGGCGGTCTGGCCGTGATTTCCCTGCTGGTCTGCGCCGTGTTCACCGCCTTTACCGGGGCCTCCGGGGTGACCATTGTCGCGGTGGGCGGCCTGCTCTTCCCGGCCCTGGTCAAGGACCGGTATTCGGAACGCTTCTCCCTGGGCCTGCTCACCTCTTCCGGCAGCCTGGGGCTGCTCTTCCCGCCCAGCCTGCCGTTGATCCTCTACGGGGTGGTGGCCGGGGTGCGGATCGATCACCTTTTTCTGGCCGGTATCCTGCCCGGGCTGGTGATGCTGGCTCTGCTGGCCGGCTACAGTATCTATCAGGGCGGCCGGACCGGCGGCAAAAGCCGGGAAAAGGAACCCGGCGGGATCAGGGCCGCGCTGCTGGCCGCGGCCTGGGAACTGCCGCTGCCGGTGATTATCCTCGGCGGGATCTACGGCGGGATCTTCATTGCCAGCGAAGCCGCTGCGGTCACCGCCCTCTACGTCCTGATCGTCGAGGTCTTCATCTACCGGGACGTGCCGCTCAAACGACTGCCCGCGGTCATGACCCGGAGCATGGTTCTATTCGGCGGCATCCTGGTGGTGCTGGGCACCTCGATGGCAGCCACCAATTTCCTGGTTGACCAGGAGGTGCCGGCCCGTCTCTTTGACTGGATCAAGATCTATATCCACAACAAGTACACCTTTCTCTTTGCCTTGAACATCTTCCTGCTCATCGTCGGTTCGATGCTCGATATCTTCTCGGCCCTGGTCCTGGTGGTGCCGATCATCATCCCCATTGCCCAGGCCTATGGGGTGGATCTGGTCCATCTGGGGATCATCTTTCTGACCAACCTCCAGATCGGCTACTGCACCCCGCCGGTGGGGCTGAACCTTTTTCTGGCCAGCTACCGGTTCGACCGGCCGGTGGCCACCCTCTATGTGGCCACCCTGCCTTTTCTCGGGCTCCTGCTGATCTGTCTGGCGATTATCTCCTATTTTCCCCAACTCAGCCTCTTTCTGGTGGAACTGCTGGGACGGTAGTCTCCGCACCCCCGCCGGACCGGGCACTATTTATAATGCATGAGCAAGGGCCCTGTTGTATAGTTTCCGGATCCTGACAACCCTGCTGCTGGTAAGCGAAGTAACCGTTCACCAGGGGCTACAGATTTACGGAAACCACCGGCCTGTAAGCGAATGGAATAAGACTCCGAGTACCCTGCTGCTAATTTTATGATTGCGGTTAACATTGAAAATCTGTCCGTGACCCTGGGTGGCAAGCCGATCCTGATCGATATCAGCGTCCAGGTGCATCAGGGCGAGTTTGTGGCGGTGCTCGGACCCAACGGGGCGGGAAAGTCGGTGCTGCTCAAGATTATCCTGGGTCTTATCCGGCCCTCCACCGGCCGGGTACGGGTCCTGGGACGCGCACCGGAAAAGGTGGAGGCCGAATGGATCGGTTATGTGCCCCAGGCCAAGACCCTGGACAAGCATTTTCCCGCCATAGCAATGGATCTGGTGGTCACCGGCCTGCACCGCCGCTGGCAGGGCTGGCTGTCGGCCGCGGAAAAAGGGGCGGCCCGGGCGGCCCTGGCCCGGATCGGGGCGGAACACCTGGCCGACCGGCCCATCGGCGCCCTGTCCGGCGGGGAACTGCAGCGGATCTATCTTGCCCGGAGCCTGGTGCGGCAGCCGCGGCTGGTGCTGCTCGACGAGCCGGTCACCGGTGTCGATACCGTGGGCGAGAGCGGGTTCTACGGAGTGCTGCGGGAATACCGCCGACAGACCGGGGCCACGATCATCATGGTCACCCATGACTGGGAGGTGGCCTCCCGTTACGCCTGCCATGTGCTGGTGCTCAACCGCCGGCTCATCGGCTTCGGGCCACCGGCCGAGGTCCTGTGTACCGATTGCCTGAAACGGGCCTATGGCGTGGCCACCATTCCCCGGCTCACCACCTGTCCACGGGATGATGCGGCGGCCTGATCAAAACAAAGGGAAAAAACATGCTGGAAGTTCTGGAACTGCCGTTTATGCAGCGGGCATTGCTGGCCGGGGTGATGATCGGGTTTCTGGCCAGTTATTACGGGGTCTTTGTGGTGCAGCGCGGCCTGGGTTTTCTGGGCAACGGACTGGCCCATGCCGCTTTCGGCGGGGTGGCCCTGGGGCTGCTTCTGGGGATGGAACCCCTGTGGATCGCCGCGCCGTTCACCGTGGCCATTGCCATTGCCATCACCTGGGTCCAGCAGCGAACCTCCCTGGCCTCGGATACGGTGATCGGCGTTTTTTTCGCCGCCTCCATGGCCATGGGGATCGTGTTCCTTTCGCTGAAACGTGATTACTCGGTGGATGCCTTTTCCTATCTGTTCGGCTCCATTCTGGCGGTTACCGGTACCGACCTGTGGGTCTCCGGGCTGGTGGTGTTCTTTTCCCTGCTCTGTCAACCCCTGTGGGGGCGCTGGGCCTATGCCACCTTTGACCGGGACCTGGCCCGTACCGACCGGGTGCCGGTGGTGCTGGATGAATATCTGCTGGCGGTATTGATCGCGGTGACCGTGGTGGTGGCGGTCAAGGTGGTGGGTATTGTGCTGATATCCGCCTTTCTGGTGGTGCCGGCCGCGGCGGCCCGGCTGCTGTCACAACGGTTCGCAGCCATGACCGTGCTCTCGGTCTGCATCGGGGTCACAAGCGTCCTGGGCGGCCTGGGCTGTTCCTACTGGCTCGACCTGCCCAGCGGCGCGACCATCGTCCTGCTTCAGACCGTGATTTTTCTGGTCAGCCTGGCGGTGAGCCGTTTCTTTCACGTGGGCGCCGGGCGGGTATCTCTTTAGGGGTCAGGGGTCAGCTCTCTTCCGATCCAAGCAGTTCCTCCACCCTTTTTTGTAGATAAAGGGCCAGTTCGTGTCTGTCCTTGGTCCGGTAGTCGCTGGTGGGGATCGGCCGGCCCAGCCGGATAACCACCTGACCGGGCTTCAGCAGCAACCTCCCCTTGGGCAGGATCTCAAAAGTACCCTGGATGGCGGTGGGCACCAGGGGGACCCCGGCCTTGATCGCCAGGACCATGGCCCCGGCCTTGAAGGGCTGGAGCCGGCCGTCCCGGCTGCGGGTGCCCTCGGGGAAGATGATCACCGAGGTCCCTTCGGCAATGCGCCGGGCCGCCTTGTCCAGGCTCTTCAGGGCCGCCCGGCCCCGGGAGCGGTCAATGGGGATGTAGCCGGCCAGCCGCATTGCCGGGCCCCAGATCGGCACCTTGAACAGCTCTTTCTTGGCCAGCCATCTGAAATCGCAGGGCAGGTATCCCTGCAGGGTGATGATATCAAACTGGCTCTGGTGGTTGGCGGCAAAGATATAGGGCTGGTCCGGGTCCAGGTTCTCCGTCCCCTCGACCCGGACCGAGACCCCGCCGGCCCTGCAGATGATTCGGCCCCACAGGCGGACCAGAACATGGCAACTGCTGGTCGAGCGGCGCAACACCCCGAGCCAGACCAGGGCGATAATACTGACCAGCAGGGTCAGGACCAGGGCCAGCACCAGCATGAACAGGGCACGGAGAAAAAGCAGGACCCTCATGGCATCACTGGATTCCAGATAATGGACCGAGTCCTTTTTTCTTGATCTCCCCCATCAATTTCTGCGGTTCCGTCCGAAAAGAGGTCACCATTTTTTTCTCGGGCTCAATGAACTGGTCATCGAAGTTGATCAGGTTGAGATGGGTCCAGCGATTGAGATAGTAATTGATGATCTGGGGCAGTTCGGTGTAGATCGTGGCCTCCGGGTTCGGGTCTGAAAAACTTGAATTGAGCAGTTTTGCCGCGGAAAGGGTCTGGGTGCGGTAAAAGTTTTCAAGAAACATCAGCTCAGCCGGCAGCCGGGCCCGCACCCCGATCTTGCCCAGCACCTGAAAGAGCGAACCCATGAAGCCCTTGGCCATTTTCGCAAGCGGGTAGGGGATGTAGATCTTCTTGGGGGTGGAGGAGTTCAACAGCGATTTGATGGTCAGAATCAGCTCGTCCAGCCGTACCGGCTCCGGATCGACAAAGTTATAGGTCTGCCCGGAGAATTCCTCCCGGTGTTGCAGAATATGATGCACAAAGTAAGGGAGCTTGTTGGCATTGGAGTAGGAATGCATTACCCCCTTTTTGGTCAGGAGAAAAAGCATTGAGTCCTCAACAATGGAGAAGAGCATTCGCTGGATGCCCTGGATCTTGTGGTCGTGCTGGCCATAGACCACCGCCATCCGGATTATGGTGTAATCCAGTCCCTCTGTCTGATGCATATGCTCGAGGGTCTGCTCGGACATGAGCTTGGACTTGGCATAGTTGGAGAGTCGCGAGGTCAGGGGCAGGAAGTCTTCTTCTTTTAAATTCTCGCCCATGGGCAGGGTGGCGGCGGAACTTATGTGGATGTAGGGGATATTCAGGGCCAGGGCGGCCCGGGCCAGGTAGAGGCTGCCCAGGTAGTTGACCTCCAGGCAGAGTTCCTCGTCACTGTTGATGGTGGCAATGGCCGAGTTGATGATGAAATCCGGCCGCACCTTGCGGCAATAGTTGCGGATATCCTCCTGGGAACGCAGGCTCAG
This sequence comes from Desulfobacterales bacterium, assembly GCA_021647905.1. NCBI lineage: Bacteria > Pseudomonadati > Thermodesulfobacteriota > Desulfobacteria > Desulfobacterales > Desulfobacterales bacterium. The sequence continues at coordinate 7,657 of JAKITW010000057.1, forward strand.
CTTTTTGCTGTTGGGCGCGCGGATCTCCACTTCGTTGGGGAGCTTGGTCTTGAAGTAATGGGTGATGTACCCCCCGATCAGTCCGGAACCGCCGATCAGCAACCCCTGTATTTTCGATGAATTCGCCGGTCTCTTTGTCTGGTCCATTGTGGGTGGGTTCGGTGTTATCAGCAGTCACCGGCAGCGACCCTGGTTGCGGGAAGCAGGGGTTTCCTGTTGGTCTCGGGGAAAAAACGTACCATGGGGTTGCCGGGTATTTCGGGTTGAAAAGAGACCCTCCGGATACGTCAATCTTGTCTGGTGGCCGGGTATCAGTTACGTATAGAAGTGTTTTGCCGGTTCCTTGAAAAGGTTTTTCATACTCGCTCTGCATGGTGAAGTCAAGTCGAAGCTGGGCCACCGGCCCGGCGAGCTGGCCGGTGGCCTTGCGGCTCCAGGGTCATTCGGGGAAAATGAATGAGTATGATGCGGAATAGACGTCAGCGCGGGCAGTGAGCAGCCTCCCCTGGAACATGGCCCCGTTGGCCAGGATCTGCCTGAGTTCCAGGCCCGGGGGCAGGGTTTCGTGGAAGATCTTTCACTCCCCTATATCTCTTTTCTGGCAAAGATCAAGAGTAAAATCGCCACCACCATTGCGCAGTACAGCGCGACATTGACCAGGGGATGCACCGGACCGATGGCCTGGAACCGGTCGTTGCTGATCATGGTGGCAGCGTAATGCTGGACCATGGAGAGCTTGGGATAGATGAGCCGCCACCAGGCCGGCTCCGGGGCCGCGCTGTTCTGGAGGACGTTATGGGCTATGGAGGAGTGCATCAGGCGGATGGCATTGTCGGAGATAAAGCCCAGGCCGATGAGCCCCAGGGCGGTGAGCGCGGTCATGAAGCCGGGCAGGATCAGGGAGCAGAGCAGGGTCAGTCCAATGGCAAAGAAGATGTTCAGTGAACAGATGAGCGAGGCGGCCAGGTAGCCGGGCAGGACAACCCCGGTCTTGTGCCAGGCGATCAGCATGACGGTGGTATGGAGCATGAGCATGAACAGCGAGACCAGCAGCCAGAGCCCGCCCAGCCGGCCCAGGACGTACTGGGGCCGCGATACCGGCCGGCAGAGATAAAGGACCATGGTGCCGTCGTTCCAATCATTGGGCAGGATCGACATCGAGATCAGCACCGCCATCAGCAGCATCCCGCCGGCGATCAGATGAAAGGCAAAGAGCGAGGCGTAGCGGGCCACGGTAATACCATCGACCGGCTGGTGATTGATCATGTAACTGGCGTTGTAACAGCCGCGCAGGGAGAGCACCAGGAGCAGGGCCACGGCCAGCAGCAGATAAAAACTTTTCCGCTGCAGCTGGTCCTGCACCGTGTACCAGGCGATGCGCAGGACCTTAGCCATTTTTCCCCTCCATGGCGCGGACGAACACCTCCTCAAGGGTCTCGCCCGGGCCGACCATGGCGCTGAGCCTGTCCTTGGCCAGCAGCCGGCCGTGGTTGATAAGGGCCACGGTGTCGCAGATCTTTTCCACCTCGGAGAGGATGTGCGAGTTGATTACAATGGTGGCGCCGGCCTGGTTGAGGGATTCGAGAATGCAGCGTATGTCGCGGATGCCAAAGGGGTCGAGCCCGGCGGTGGGCTCGTCCAGGACCAGCAGTTGCGGCCCGCCCAGGAGTGCCGCGGCCAGGCCGATCCGCTGTTGCATGCCCTTGGAATAGCCATTGGCCCTGTTCCGGGATTCGGCCCGCATCCCGCACAGCTCAAGGACCCGGTCGATCTCGGCCCTGGCCGCCCTGCCGGTCAGGTCGATCAAGGCCGCGCTCCGGGCCAGATACTCCCGCCCGGTCAGCCGGGGCGGGATCCGCTGTTGTTCCGCAAGGTAGCCGGTTTTCGCCCGGGAGGCAGGGTCGGCCGCGGGTAGATCGTTGACGGTCAGGGTGCCGGCGGTGGGCCGGACCAATCCCATGATCATCTTGACAATGGTGGTCTTGCCCGCCCCGTTGGGACCGAGCAGCCCGAACACCTCCCCTTTGTCTACCTGGAGAGATACCCGGTCCACGGCCCGGGCCGGGCCGTATGTCTTGGTTACCGAGGTGAGCTTGAGCATTTTTTAATGCCTGTCCCCGCTCCGCTGCCGGCCCAAAGAGCGGCCGTCCGGTGCAGCGGGCGAGTTGGATATTCTTTTTCAATTGACGGCTGTCGGCAAACCTGGCTAACTGATAAAAAATCCCAGGTCTCATCTCTCCCCGGCAGCATTGCTGCAAGGCGATCGTTTAATCGGGCTGCGTCTTCTTTTTCGTCGCTCCAGGAGAACAGAGAGCGCAGAGTATAATTTTTTTAAAAAGTCAAGACAAGGAGGGTGTGTCAATGAAAACCATGCTGAAGTTTTTTTTAGTGGTGGCGATCGGAACGTTCATAACGCCGCTTTTTCTCCATGCCGGGGAGGTGGATATCGACCAGGTCAGGAAAACGGTTCACCACCTGTCCAGTTTAGTCAAGGAAGGCCAGCCCTCTGTTTCGATCAGGAAATTGAAACAGGTCCTGGGCAGCGACGAGAAATTCGTCCTGCTCGACGTCCGCACCGCGGCCGAATTCGAGGCCGGCCATATCGGCGGCGCCCTGAACATCTCCCGGGGCCGGATTGAATGGCTGATCCCGAAGATCATCAAGAAAACCGACATGACCATTTACGTCTACTGCCGCACCGGCGAGCGGTCCGGTTTTGCCGCCGAGCGGCTCCTGGAGATGGGCTACTCCAAGGTGTTCCACGTCAAGGACGGCTTCCGCGGCTGGTTGCAGTCAGGGTACTCGATATACAACCGGCATGGCGAGTTTGTCCTTGTCCCCGGCGGGTTCGAAAAAAGAGAGCCCACCGTGGGACAGGAGTAAGCCTCCTGAATAGTAACCACTTACAGGGCGGTGCGACCACCTGTCGAGTACACTCCTTACCCTGAATACGTTCGTGTAATAATTATCGAGATGGACCTGTGGCTTGGCTTGACGCTGATATTCTTTATGGCCGGCCTGATCCAGGGGATGACCGGCTTCGGGGCCGGGTTGCTGGCCATGCCCCTGCTCGCCTTTTTTCTCGATATCCGGGTGGCAGTGCCGCTCTGCATGCTGAACGGCCTGATCATCACCGCCTATCTCTCCCTGCAGCTCAGAAAATATGCCGACTGGCAGAAGATCATGCCGCTGTTGATCGGCTGCCTGCCCGGGGTCGTGGCCGGGGTGGCGCTGTTGAAAAAAATCGACCAGACCCTGCTCAAGGTATTGCTCGGCCTTTTGTTGATCGCCTATTCCGGCCACCGGCTCCTGTTCACGGTGCGGCCCCGGCCGGTACAGCGCGGCTGGGCCTATCTGGCCGGGTTTGCCACCGGCGCGATCAGCGGGGCCTTCAGCGCCGGCGGCCCGCCGACCATCATCTACACCACCCTGACCGGCTGGAACAAGGATGAGATCAAGGCCACCCTGTCGGTCTTTTTCTTTATCAGCGGGGTGGCCACTGCAATCGGCCATGCGGTCAGCGGCCTGACCACGGTCACGGTGCTCGGTTTCATGGTTGTCACCGGGCCGGCGGTCTTTGTCGGGGTGGCCCTGGGTTCTTATTATTCCCGGCACTTCAGCAGCGAGGGCTACATCAGGCTGATCCTGGTCATCCTGCTCCTGCTCGGCATCCTGATGATCAGATAATCTCGCTGCTGCCGATCACCCGGTCATCATCATAGAAGACCGCGAACTGGCCCGGGGTCACGGCCCGCTGGGGCTCCTTAAAACGGATGGTTAATTGGCCGTCGGGGCCTGGGAAGAGCACGGCCGGGTCGGGCTGGTGGCGGTAGCGGATCCGGACCAGGTACTCTCTGGGAAGCACGGGCGGCTCGGGTACCAGCCAGTTCACCGTGGTGACCGTCAGCTCCTTCTGCCAGAGATCCTCCTCTTTGCCCACGATCACCGCGTTTCGTGCCGGGTCAATAGCAAGCACATAGTAGGGGGTGGCATCGGGCAGCCCCAGGCCCCGGCGCTGGCCCACGGTATAGGCGTGGATTCCCTGGTGGCGGCCCAGCTCCTGACCGGACCGGTCGAGAATCATGCCGGCAGGGGGATGGGCGCCGGTATTCAGAAACCCGGCCAGGTCTTTTCCCTTGAGGAAACAGACGTCCTGGCTCTCCCGGCCGTGTACCCCGGCCAGGCCCAGTTCCGCGGCCAGCAGGTAGACATACTGTTTGGTATATTCGCCCAGGGGAAAGCGGATGTTTATCAGCTGCTCCGGGGTGAGCCGGGCGAGAAAGTAGGACTGGTCCTTTTTCGGGTCCACGCCCCGGCGGAGCATGGGGTGGTCCTGGGAATTAAACTCCAGCCGGGCATAGTGGCCGGTGGCCATCAGCCGCGGACCGCGGCCCAGGATCGTTTGCAAAAGCCGGCCGAATTTGATCTCCCGGTTGCAGACCATGCAGGGGTTGGGGGTGCGGCCGGTAAAATAGCTGTCCCGGAAATAGTCGAGCACCTCCTGCTGAAAGGCATCGGCCAGGTCGATTACGAAAAGCTCCACCTTGAGCCGGTCCGCCACCTGCCGGACCCGGTCCACCTGGGCCGCCAGGTCGGGCTGGCCCAGGTTCATGAAAAAGCCCCGGACCTGGTAGCCCTCGTTCTTGAGCAGCGCGGCGGTCACCGAGGAATCCACCCCGCCGCTCATGGCAACGCCTATACTCTGGTTCTTGTTGCTGCTCATCCCCACCCCTGCTATGCTGGTTGGCCCGAGTGCGCTGATCCGCCGGTTCCCGGTGCCTGTCTGGTTGTCCCGAACAGGCGCGGTCCACGGGAAGAGCGGTCGGCAACCGCTTGTTTTTTCAGCTGGTGCCGCCCTGAAACAGGGCTGGTTGCTTTTGTTATGATATCAGCAGGAGCGGCGAGCGCGGTTCCTGTGGGTTATGCAAAGATTTCGGCTGCGCAAAGCAACTGCGTCTGGCCTCAATTCTTAGGAAAATACGCCATTGGCTCGGAAAAAGAAAGCGTTATGAGAAAAATCCCCGAACTGCTGGCCCCGGCCGGCAGTTTTGAAAAAATGGTTGTCGCGATTCATTACGGCGCTGATGCGGTTTACTGCGGCACCGACAGCTACAGCCTCCGGGCCCATGCCGGCAACTTTACCATCGACCAGCTGGCCGAGGCGGTATCCTACGCCCATGGCCGGGCGGTCAAGCTCTATGTGGCAGTCAATATCTTTGCCCGGGAAGGCGATTTCGCCGAGCTTGACCCCTATCTCCTGGCCCTGGCTGAAATGGGGGTGGACGGGCTGATCATCTCCGACCCCGGGGTCCTGGTCCGGGCCCGGGAGCTTGTCCCCCGGCTCCGGGTGCATCTCTCCACCCAGGCCAATGTGACCAACAGCCGCAGCGCCCGGTTCTGGAACCAGCAGGGCGCGGCCCGGCTCAACCTGGCCCGGGAACTGTCCATTGCCGAGATCAGGGCCATAGCCGAGCGGCTGGCCGATGAAAAGAATCTGCTTGAGCTGGAGATGTTTGTCCACGGCGCCCTCTGTATCTCCTGGTCGGGCCGCTGCCTGTTGAGCCGCTATCTCACCGGCCGGGACGCCAACCAGGGCGACTGCGCCCAGCCCTGCCGCTATTCCTACGCCCTGGTCGAGGAGAAGCGGCCGGGCCAATACTTTCCCATCAAGGAAGATAGCCGCGGCTCCTACATCATGAACAGCAAGGATCTCTGCCTGCTCAGGCGGCTGCCCGAGTTATGCGGGATCAATAATGTGAACAGCCTCAAGATCGAGGGGCGGATGAAGAGCGTTTTTTATGTGGGCGGCGTGGTCCGGGTCTACCGGGCCGCCCTGGATTATATCGCTGCCGCCCGCGCCGCCGGTGAGTCCTTGGCGCGGATCAGGCTGCCGGAGGATTTTTTTATTGAGATCGAGAAGATCGGCACCCGGGGCCATACCGAGAACTTTGCCGACGGCGCACCCGCGGCAGGGGGGATGCTGTACCAAGGCCCGCGCCTGGCCCAGGGCATGGAGCCGGCCGGGATCGTCCTGGCCCGGGAGAGCGATAAAAAGCTCCGGGTCGGGGTGCGCAACCAGCTGGCTGCGGGTGAGAAGCTGAAGTACCTGGGCCCGGGCCTGGAGAGTGAAACCCTGACCATCAACCGGCTGGTCAGCGAGAGCGGTGATATGGTGGACCAGGCCCATCCCGGCACCAGGGTGATTCTGGAAACAGCAAGGCCGTTCTCCGCCCTGGTGGCGAAAAACGGCCTTTTAACAAAAACTTGAACTTCATGCACGATGAAGCTTAGCAGCTCTTGAGTCCTCAGCCGCTGCCCTTGGCCGGCGCTGCCGGCGCGCTGCTCATCGAGTCCGCAGTGCCGAGGATATGCTGGCGGGAGACCTTGACCCGGAGCTTGTCGGCGATCTCCAGGGTGACCACCCGGTCGGTGAGCCCGGTGATGGTCCCGTACAGGCCGCCAGTGGTCACCACCTCATCCCCCTTTTTCAGGTTGGCCAGGAATATCTGCTGATCCTTGGCCTTTTTCTGCTGGGGCCGGATGAGCAGGAAGTAGAAGATGACAAAGATCAGGATCAGGGGGAGAAAGGACATGATCCCCCCCCCGGATCCGGCTGCGGGTGCGCCGCCGTTGGCGGCAAAAGCGATGGCTAACATAAAACTACCTCCATATTTTGTTGGCTTGGGTATCACTCCATAGGGGCTGACCAATGCGGCCGGCCTGTAATCATGACTGTTCCCGGTTGTTGTAAAAATCCCTTCTGAACCGCAGGAACCGGTCCTCTTCGATTGCCTGCCGCATCTCCCGTATCAACCGGGTGTAACAGGCCAGGTTGTGGACAGTGTTCAGGTGGTTGGCAAGGATCTCTCCGGACATGTAGAGGTGCCTGAGATAGGCCCGGGAATAGTTGCGGCAGGTGTAACAGGCGCACTCCTCGTCCACTGGCCGCGGATCGTTACGGTATTGCGCATTTTTTATAACAACTCTGCCCGTGGATGTAAAGAGCATTCCATTACGGGCGTTGCGGGTGGGCATCACGCAGTCGAACATATCCACCCCCTGGAACACCCCCTCCACCAGGTCCTCGGGCCGGCCCACCCCCATCAGGTAGATGGGGTGGTCCTGGGGCAGTAATGCGACCGTGGCCCCGGTGATCTCCTGCATCAGCTCCCGGGGCTCGCCCACGCTCAGGCCGCCCAGGGCGTAGCCGTCAAAGCCGATTTCCACCAATTCCTCCACTGCCCGGGCCCGCAGGTCCTGGTACATTCCGCCCTGGACGATGCCGAACAGCAGCTGGCCGGTGGAAGAGCGGGCCTCTTGGCAGCGCCGGGCCCAGCGGGAAGTCAGTTCAGTGGCCCGGATGGTCTCCTCCCGGCCGGCCGGATAGGGGATGCAGGTATCGAGCGCCATCATGATGTCCGCGCCCAGGGCCTCCTGGACCGCTATTGCCCCTTCCGGGCTCAGAAACAGGCTGCTGCCGTCCAGGTGCGATTTAAAGGAGGCGCCCTGCTCGGTGATCTTGGCCAGGTCCCGTAACGAAAAAATCTGGAACCCACCGGAATCGGTGAGCATCGGTTGGTCCCAGTGCATGAACCGGTGCAGACCGCCCAGCTCGCGGATCAGCTCGTGGCCGGGCCGGACAAAGAGGTGGTAGGTGTTGCCGAGGATGATCTCCGCGCCCACCTCTTTCAGGTCTTCCGGGGTCATCGCCTTGACCGTGGCCCGGGTGCCCACCGGCATGAAGACCGGGGTCTGGAATATGCCGTGCGGGGTGGTTACCTGGCCCCGGCGGGCCGCGCATTCCGAGGAGCGGTTATGGAGGGTAAAGGGAGAGACAGGTCTCATCTTTTATCCTGGTTCCGCCACAGGGAAAATAGTCGGGCAATGCCCTGTTCGGCCAGCACAAAGAGCTGGTCGAATTGGGCCCGGCTCAAGGGCTGCCCCTCGGCGGTACACTGCACCTCGATCAACCGGCCGCCCCTGGTCATGACGAAGTTGGCATCCGCCTCGGCCCGGGAGTCCTCGCTGTAGTCCAGATCAAGCAGCGGCTGGGCGTCTACCATCCCGGCGCTGACCGCCGCGACCGGGGTGATCTCCGGCATCTCGGCGAGCAGCCCCCTGGCCTTAAGACCAATAAGGGCATCATGGATCGCCAGCGCACTGCCGGTGATCGCCGCGGTGCGGGTGCCGCCGTCGGCCCGGAGCACGTCGCAGTCCACCCGCAGGGTCCGCGGACCGAGCGTGCCCAGGTCGACCATCATCCGCAGTGAGCGGCCGATCAACCGCTGCACCTCAAAGGTACGGCCGGAGCGGCCCCGGACCGCCTCGCGGCTGGTGCGGCTGTGGGTGGCGCAGGGCAGCATCCCGTACTCGGCGGTGATCCAGCCCTGGCCCGAGTCTTTCAGGAACGGCGGCACCGACTCCTCCACGGTCACCGCGCAGTTGACATGGGTGTGGCCCATCCTGATCAGCACCGAGCCGTCGGCCCAGGGCTGGAAGCCCCGCTCAATGGAGAAGGCCCGCAGCTCATCATTGCCCCGCTGATTATTCCGCATATTTTTCTCTTTTTCCGATGTGCTTGAGGTAACCATGACAAGTAAACGTAGTGCAGATGTGCGTGATCAGCGTAGCCGGCTATAGTAGTCCTGTGCCGGCTACGCTGAGCGCGTGCAGATGCCGCCACTGCCGGACGTTTACTCCCATTCAATGGTGCCGGGGGGCTTCCCGGTGATATCGTACACCACCCGGGAGACGCCGCGCACCTCGTTGGCGATCCGCCGGCAGACCTGATCAAGGAACTCGTAAGGCAGGTGGGCCCAGCGGGCGGTCATGAAGTCCACTGTTTCCACGGCCCGCAGGGCAATGACATGGGCGTACTGGCGGTTGTCGCCGACCACGCCCACCGACTTGACCGGCAGAAACACGGCAAAGGCCTGGGAGACCTTGTCGTAGAGCTTGTTTTTATGCAGCTCCTCGATAAAGATGTGATCAGCCAGCCGCAGGGTGTCGGCATACTCCTTGTGGACCTGGCCCAGGATCCGCACCCCAAGGCCCGGGCCGGGGAAGGGATGGCGGGAGACCATCTCCGCGGGCAATCCCAGTTCCACCCCGATCTTGCGCACCTCGTCCTTGAACAGCTCGCGCAACGGCTCCACCAGGCCCAGTTTCATGTGCTCGGGCAGGCCGGCGACATTATGGTGGCTCTTGATCACCTTGGCCTTACCGGTCTTGGCCCCGGCCGATTCGATCACGTCCGGGTAGATGGTGCCCTGGGCCAGCCACTTGACATTGGTGAGTCTGCCGGCCTGCTCATCAAAGACCTCGATAAAACAGTTGCCGATGATCTTTCTTTTTTTCTCCGGATCAGCCTCGCCCTTAAGCCGGTCCAGGAAGCGCTGTTCCGCGTCGACCCGGATCACCTTGACCCCCATGTGGCGGCTGAAAGTGTTCATCACCTGATCGCCCTCATTCAAGCGCAACAGGCCGTTGTCGACAAATACGCAGGTGAGCTGATTGCCGATGGCCCGGTGCAGCAGGGCCGCCACCACCGAGGAGTCGACCCCGCCGGACAGGCCGAGCAGCACCTGGTCGTTGCCCACCTGTTGCCGGACCTGGGCAATGGCGTTGTCAATGATGTTGGCCGGGGTCCAGAGGCTGCCGCAGCCGCAGATCTCATGGAGGAAACGGTTGATGATCCGCTGGCCCTGGCGGGTATGGGTCACCTCGGGATGAAACTGCAGGCCGTAGAACCTGCGGGTCTTGTCGGCAATCCCGGCCAGGGGCGCGTTGTCGGTCTCGCAGATGGCGTGGAAGCCCTCGGGCAGTTTGTTGACCCGGTCGCCGTGGCTCATCCACACGTCGAGCAGGCCGTAGCCCTCGGGGCTGGCGTGGTCCTCGATATCCTTGAGCAGCAACGAGTGGCCCCGGGCCCGCACCTGGGCATAGCCGTATTCGCGCCGGCTGGCCGACTCCACCTCGCCGCCCAGTTGGGCGGCCATGGTCTGCATGCCGTAGCAGATGCCGAGTACCGGCACCTTGAGTTCAAAGACCAGGTCAGCGGCCCGGGGGGTCTCTGCCTCGTGTACCGACTGGGGACCGCCCGACAGGATGATGCCCATGGGAGCGAAGGCCTGGATCGCCTCCGGCTCCATGTCCCAGGGATGCAGCTCGCAGTAAACCCCGGCCTCGCGCACCCGCCGGGCAATGAGCTGGGTGTACTGGGAGCCGAAATCGAGGATAAGGATCTTTTCGCGGTGGATATCCATGGGACTATAGTGTCCTGTCAAGAAAGAAGTGGCGCAATATTGCGAAGTAATTTGGTGCGCCTGCAAGGCGCGGCTTTGGGCGCATAGCAGGGCTATGTAAGCGAAGCCGCAACGCAGCAGGCGCGTCAAAGGACGAGTAAGATAAGTCAGTTGTTTCTTGACAGGACATTAGCCCTCGATCCGGTAGTTGGGCGCCTCACGGGTGATGATCACGTCGTGGACATGGCTCTCCTTGAGGCCGGCCGCGGTGATCCGGACGAACTTGGCCTTTTGCTGGAGTTCTTTAATGTTGCGGGCGCCGAGATAGCCCATGCCGGAACGCAGCCCGCCCACCATCTGGTAGATCATCGCCGACAGCGGGCCCCGGAAGGGGACCTTGCCCTCAATGCCCTCGGGCACCAGTTTGGCGCTCTCCACCTGGTCCTGGAAGTAGCGGTCGCCGCTGCCCCGTTTCATGGCGCCCAGGGAACCCATGCCTCGATATGCCTTGTAGGTCCGGCCCTGGTAGAGGAATGTCTCTCCCGGGGTCTCTTCGGCTCCGGCAAAGAGGCTGCCGATCATCACCGTGTGGGCGCCGATGCCAATGGCCTTGGTCATGTCGCCGGAGAACTTGATCCCGCCGTCGGAGATGACCGGCACCCCGTGCCTGGCCGCCTCGGGGCAGCAGCCCATCAGGGCGGTGAGTTGAGGCACCCCCACCCCGGCCACGATCCGGGTGGTGCAGATGGAGCCGGGGCCCACCCCGACCTTGATTGCATCGGCGCCGGCCTTGATCAGGTCACCACAGCCTTCTACCGTGGCCACGTTGCCGGCAATGACCTGGAGATCGGGAAAGGCGCCCTTCAGCTCCCGGAGGGCATTGAGGATATTGCGGGAATGGCCGTGGGCCGAGTCGAGTACCACCACGTCCACCCCGTTGTTGATCAGCAACTCGGTCTGGGCAAGATAGTCATTGCCCACCCCGATGGCCGCGCCCACCAGGAGTCTGCCCTTGTCATCCTTGGCCGCATTGGGGAACTGTTTGATTTTTTCGATATCCTTGATGGTGATCAGTCCCTTGAGGTTGCCGGTATCGTCCACTACCAGCAGCTTTTCGATCCGGTGTTCATGTAACAGCGCCTTGGAGTGTTCCAGGGTGATTCCCGCCTTGGCGGTGACCAGATTCTTGCTGGTCATCACGTCGCGAACCAGGAGGTGATCGTCGGAAACAAAGCGAAGATCGCGGTTGGTGACGATGCCCACCAGTTTTTCACCGCTTAAGACCGGCACCCCGGAGATCTTGTAGGTGGCCATCAGGGTCTGGACTTCGCCCACGCTCTGGTCCTGGTCCACGGTGATCGGGTCGATGATCATCCCGGATTCCGACTTTTTGACCTTTTCCACCTCCAGGGCCTGTTCCTCAATGGTCATATTCTTGTGGATAATGCCGATCCCGCCTTCCCGGGCCATGGTGATGGCGGCGCGGTATTCGGTCACCGTGTCCATGGCCGCGCTGACCATGGGAATATGGAGCCGGATGTTCCGGGTCAGCATGGTCGAGGTGTCCACTTCGGTGGGGATGACCTCCGAGGCGGCCGGCACCAGCAGCAGGTCGTCAAAGGTATAGGCTGGTTCTATTTCATCGAACATTGCGGCAATCTCCTTCTGAAAATGCTGTCGGCTGAAGGGTAAAAAGGCAGGGTCGGTGTTTGCCCCACCAATAATCTCAACAAGTTATATGTGGAATTCCCTTTGACCACGGGTAAACATTCAGTAAACCCCCTCCTGTCGGGAAAGGGGTCTTCTTCTACCAACGGCCGCTCCATTGAGAAGAGCCGGCTGTTCATAAACAGGCTATCAAGCAGGAACTCGCTTCGCCGCAACGG
>JAKITW010000058.1 GCA_021647905.1 Desulfobacterales bacterium
TGCCGAAGTTGTTTCAAATTCCGCTTTTGCCGTCACGGCTGCGGCTCAGGGTCCGCTACACCGTTCGGTATAAGAAAACCCCTTTCCCGGTCCAACCTCAAACGTACGGAGTTTACCGAAACCTTACCTTGCCCTTAACGTAAAGCCTGCGCACCGGCGCGCCCTGCCCTTGGAAATCTAACGTTGTTTTCAAATTTGTCGGTCTCGCAACAACCTGCGAGACGGACGTGTATCATGTTGTAACTTGTTGATTTTATTGGGTGGCATTTGAAGCCTTTCGGGTTGTTATGAGTTCATCAAATTTAACATGATTTTCTTTCATTCCTGCCAGGGTAAGATTTGCAAGGAGTAATCGGTTATAGTGGCTTCAGATACCTAATCAGCAGTTTTAACGCCACCCCGCCCAGTTTCTCAAAATTATCCTGGAGTGCCGCCAGCTTTCTTTGCTGGGAGGCCGCGCTGTTCACAATATCGATAATCTCCTTGTAATGTTTCTTATCTACTTTTCTAGGCAGCAGTTTTACAATTGCCGGCTCAGTCAATGGCCCGAGTTTTGCCAGCTCACCGGCCAGTTGCTCGTTTGTCAATTTGGCTTCTTCAGAAAAGTCATATCCCATTTTTTATCCCTCCCTATTGAGGATGTATTCGAGTTTCTCTTTTGCTTGGTTCATTTTTTCAAGAAAGCTCGCAGCCGCCTGGTCGGCATTCTCGGCCGTATTCAGAGCTGTTGCAGCGCCGTCACTGAGTGTTACCGCTGTGTTAATTACTCTACGCTGGGTCTCCAGGACCCCCATCTTTTCAAGTACAGCATCACGCTGCTCAACCAGTTTGACGGTTGAGGCAAGGTACCCTTTAATCGCAGCGTTGCCCTGTAAAAGGTCCGCATACCCCTGGCGTAACTGATCAAGTACAAATGCCTCCTGCTCATCAATGGGTTGAAGCAGTTTTCTGCGTTGCCCATTGATCTGCTCTTGTACAGCCGTGGAAAAATCAAGGAGTACCATCCCCAGGGAGGCATCCTTTTCAGTACTGAGTTTCCTGATGGCTTCCCTGATCGCCTCCCTTACTTCGGCATCTGCGACATTGTCAATCTTGACCGTGTTCTCCCAGTCCAACGCGGCAAGTTTATATGCCTTGTCCAGGTCGGCCCGGAACTTTCTACTCTCTTCTCCCGTACCTGAAATCACATTGGCAAGAAATTGCGGAGTCCACTTTTGCTCCATGAAATGCTCTGCTTCATCACGAAGTTTGGCATAATACAGGGAAACAAATTGTTCATGGGATGCCTGCATTTCGGAAATCTGCTGACCAACAATATCCGCAAGTTCAACGGTCTGTTTGGGTGCGGTTACGCAACCGCTTAAGGTCAGCACCAGGCCAATGGCAAGAAACCGTAAAGCCCATCTCATGGCAGTCCTCCTTTTATGAAATGATTGTTGTACAGGATCAACTCTTCAATTTTGCGATTACCTCGGTTGCCCCAAGAGTTTAAATGAAAGTCGTGCCGGACGAAGCCCGCTGTCCGGGAAAATTTTCATTGCTGGTTGTGGCGGCGGCCCAAGAGTTATGGCTCAGCCATGCTGGTTCGTTTAACAGGTTATCAACTTAATAATCTAACTCCGTTGCTCGCATGACCGCGGCGGCCAGCTTTTGCCGGACATCAATGATCCGCTCGGCGGTGTGCCTGCTTTTCCTCTTTTTGGACTTTTCGTTCTGATTGTCCGTTCCGTGCCCGGCAGTTCCCTGTGGTGTCTGGGCGCTGTCTTTTTTCCCGTCCGGCGTGTGCGGAGAGCCCTGCTTCGTTGTATGTCTCCCCTTCTTCTTATCGTATATGAAACTGGCATGGACAGACAGATACCTGCATAGCTGAGGTATCTTGGAAACGTATATGAATTCCTGGCAGATTCCAGGTTCTACAAAAAAACGGTCACCGGTATTCTTGAGATTCAGCACCTCTTCTTTTTTCAGCACCACATTGGGGAAGTCGAGCCTTTTCCCCATATCTTTACCCTCAACCTTGAGATAGCTCAATTTCTTGTCATTCTCATTTATTGATCTTACACGCAAAGTAATGCTCTCAAAATCCTGTCGGACGTTACCCTTGTTGTGGGCCTTGATCCTGAACTCGCCCAGATACTCCTCTCCCACCGGGCCGAAAATATTACAGTCCACGTCAAACTCTATCTGCGGGTAATGGGTCCTTTCTATTTTGAACCTGGCCCGTGCCCACAAAAATCCAAAGGCAGCTGCAGATGCTGTTACAAGACTTGCCAGTGCGCTCACCCCACCCAGAAAAGAACCCATCCCCGAACCCATGTCATCTCCTTGTCTCCCTGCCATATCAGTTATTTTGCGGGCAGGAGAAAAAAGTTAAGCAACGGTTTAAGGATTAATAGCCGGATTATCAAGTCCGCTTGATTTCCAAAAGCCGTCCCACGGCTCAACTTCACAATAGGTTCCGCTACTCCTGACTCCGATCAGTTGACACAAAAACACAACAGGATTGCAAGAAAAAAGAATGCCAGGTTTATGCTAGGTTTTTACCAGGGAGAAATATCAGGGTGTGACAGGTAACCCTTGTCAGGAACGGGTTTGCAGCCGGTTGAGCCTTGGTGGGAAAGACGATCTTGTCATCACAAAAAAACTACTCGGTAAAGAAGATATCCACCGAGGTCCGCATGGTGGCGCAGGTGGCCAGGGCAGCGTGGATCTTGGGGATTTCAAGGCATCGACCAGGACCTGGTCGATCTCCTTGCCCTGGTCATAGGCGACAAAGCCCTGCTGGCAGAAGAAGGAGGGAGAGGTGCAACCCAAAAACAAGGTAAGCTCTCACAGGGAAAGGAGTGTACTCGACAGGTGGTCGCGCCACCCTGTGAGTGGTTACTAAATACTTGTGCCGGTATCCTCGGCCTTAATGCCTTCACCTCGGACCAACCGCCCAGTGACCGGACCAGGCGGCGGCGGACGGCGCGGTAGCTCAGGGGAACCGCCTAGTGCGGACCCGCTTGCTAGGTGGTGTGGGGGCCGGGGGAGAAAGCCCCCGGCTACCCGATTATGCCAATTCTCGTTTATTTTCACACAAGGACTTCAATACCCTTTCTTTCAATAAGATCTAACAACTTTTGAGATGCGCCAGTAGGTTTTTTGTTGCCCTGTTCCCATTTTTGAACTGTTGAAGGGCTGATGTTGAATATACTTGCCAGAGCCGCTTGGCTAAGCCTGAATTTCTTTCTGATTGAAACGATTTTTTCAGGCGTATATTCCTTGACATCAGGAAGACACAGATTGGAAATGTTTCTCATCGTTATGTCATCAACCAAGCCGCTTTTATTTAAATCCTTAACAGTATTTGTGATTGATTTTGCGATGGATTTTCTCATGACTTCACCTCTATAAAATCTCCAGCTTTCAGGGCTAGTTCAATTTTTTTCTTCCGATAGCCCAAGCAAAATTTTCGAAAATTCCTTTAAAGCGTAAAGCTCTTTTTTTGACAAATTTGACTTTTCGTTCTTTGCGAATCCATGAATATAAATGGCTCGATCATTGGTCTTGTAACATATGATTGTTCTCCCACTGCCACTTTTGCCCTTGCCCTCAAACCGGATTCGTTTTTTATAAATGTGGCCGCCAAGGTTTGCCTCAAACTTACCCTCTTGGATTTCTCGCAATGCTTTGAATAGCTCGTTCTTTGGGATATTCTGCTTTGCCGCCCAATTTGAAAAATGTTTTGTCATTAAATTGAGCATGAATATACTATATCACCCGGTACTATACTTTTCAAGATTATAGTTCAATTGGTGACGTTCATTTTTGAGGCAATCGAGATAGACCAGCCAGTTACCTGACCGCCCTCTCACAGATCCCTGCGTGCGGTATTCCCGCACCTCGGACCAACCGCCCAGTGATCGGACCAGGCCGCCGCCGACAAGATCGGGACGGCGTCCCTGTCCCACCCCGTCCGCGACAAATTGCCGATAGGCCGACCGGGCCGCCTTCTCCTTTTTTCCAAATCGGCGTAATACATAATCACGGTCCTGCCAGTCGTTTGAATAACGGCCCATGATAACCCCGTGGCCGCTCCAGCGGTATCGATCAAGGCCAAGTAAACTCTTTACAAGACCGGCCCGTAAAGGATTGAGATGGATATACCTGACCAGGTCCAGGAAATAGGTTTCTTCTTCACAGACTATGGATTTGTATCGATTCTGGAATAGATGCCCGTGACGGCGATGGCGATTATTATAGGAAATCGCATAACCGATGAGAAGACGGCGCATATACCGGGAAAGACCAAACTTACTGCTTCTTAACAAAATATGGGCGTGGTTTGTCAACAATGCCCAGGCGTAGATACTTGTACCGGTATCCTCGGCAATCTCGCCCATCCGAGAAACAAAATCTTCCCGATCCGTCTTGTCATCAACTATATGGCGCTTGTCGATACCCCTTATGATGACATGGTGCAAAGTTCCCGGTGCATCTAATCTTGCTTGACGGGGCATATGCTGTTTCCTCCAATATTATTGCGCCTAACTTTGCCACTCACTGCGGCGGTTCGGCAGAAATCAGGCGCGGGCCAACGACCTATCCGCGTCAGCGCCGCCACGCTTTTTCCCGTCGCCTGAATTAATTTGATATGCGCTTTTATTTTATTATTCGAGCTTTCCAATAGCCAGGCTTACGGCTCAAATGCATCACAGCTTGAATTACAATAGAATTGTTTCCTTCGATTGTGTAGTAGATTCCGAATGGAAAGCGCTTTATGAGGTATCGGCGGACATCCTCCTTGATTGGTTGCCAGGCTTGAGGATAATGAAGAATTTGGTTTATGCCATTTTCAACTTGGGAGACAAAGCCGGTTGCGAGGGAAACTGAAATTTCGGCATAATATTGAGTTGCTTCAGCATACTCTTGAAGAGCATCAGGATGAAAATGATAATTCATTTTTCAATCATGGCCCTTACTTGAGCTAAACCTTCTTCGCCATTTATTGGCACGACTTTTCCAGTACGAATTTCATCTCTTCTTTTTTTAACTTCCGCCAAATGACTTTTGGTCACTTGAGGATCTATGTCATCCTCAATGCTTGCTACAAGTTTTTCGGCAAGAATCGCTTTGGAATCGTTAGGAAGTATTTCAGCTTCTGAAAATATTTCTTCGAGTGACATTGGCATAATTATCACCTCCTTTTTTAATATAATTTATTGGCTGCCTTCGACACAAGGTAAAGATGCCAATGCGCTCAATTTTGTTTTCTCGCATATCGCTGGGGTGAGGGGCGCGGCCTATGACGTGGCCGCTTCAGCGCCGCAGAGGTTCCCCGCGTCCCTCTCCACCCCTTTGTTGTGTGCCGGGCACGGCACACGTTCTTAAGGGTGAGTCCATCATAGCAACTCGGGCTGTGATTAACAAGTCCTCCCGTTCGCGGGGATGGAGGCGAAGGGTGTACGCCAAAGCGCCAAAGGGGACGAAAGCGCCAAAGGGGACGTTATGTTGCGAGTTTGATTATGTTGTGAGTTTGCAATGGGTTGATCATATACTTTCAGGTTTTTTTCACATTTCTTTTTTTCCTCATTTTCTTTAGACCTGCCGGTCGGCAGGTCTAATTTTCTTCTTTCATTTACTTCGATGTAATTCTGATCCGACGTTACGGTGTTCTGGAGGAACATCATGGCGCGGACATTTACTTGAATCTGTTGCCGACACATTCTGCCGGCCAATCCCAGGTGTAAAGATCAAGGGTATTGCGGCAGGGCGGCTTGCCAGCGGGAACGAAAACGTCGATGGCAGGCGCGCAAAATGGCCACGGATCCAGACTACCGCAAAAACCAGCGTACGGCCTACAAGTCCTGGTACGAATGTAATCCGGACTACTGGCGGCAACGACGGCGGGCAAAACAGCAGGACACCGTGGGCCCGTCTGCCTTATTCAAAAACATCAAATCAACCGGACGTGTCAAAATGGACACGTTAAAGCCTGTTTTATACGTAAATTCGGGGAAATACATGCTTGTGCCCATGAATGTCAAAATGTGGACAGGGGGACGCCCTTAATATTTAAATATTTAAAAAGTCTTTACACTGTTTACACTGTGCTACCATTGTTTCATGCCACGCCAAGCCAGAATAGACGCCCCAGGGGCATTGCACCATATCATCTGCCGAGGGATTGAACGCCGCATGTATTTTCTGGAACTGGTCAGGTATATCCATCTCAATCCTTTACGGGCCGGTCTTGTACGCATTTAGGAATATTCTCCTCTTCCGCCTCAACCGCTGATCTTTTTTTTAAGACAGGAAATACATGAAAAAAATTTGTCTTTTGACCTGCATAACTGTTTTCAGTTGGATCGGATGGTGGTTAGGAGATCATGTTGGTTTGATGACCGCTTATCTGGCTGGTTTTGTCGCTAGTCTGCTGGGTGTTTACGTGGGTTGTCGTATTAATCGGGATTATTTGAGTTGATGACGGTCAACATGCATGGCAGAGGGGGGACACCCTATATTCCCCCTATGACGAGATCGCCCTCGGAGTCTGCGCTTACCTGTCTTTGGCCAGTATTTATGTCATGTTCACTTCAAGGTTATCTTCAAAAAATATACAGTTGACATGTATGCATATATGATGCATCATCATACATATGAGAACAACACTTAATATCGATGACCAAATATTGGAAAAAGCCTCTCTTCTGACAGGTATCAAAGAGAAAACATCCTTGGTGCGACTTGGCCTCGAAGCATTAATTGCAAGAGAAAGCAGTAAACGTCTTGCCAGGCTTGGTGGCACGGAAAAAGAGTTACGTTCCATTCCCAGGCGCAGATCAACAAAAAAACAATCATGATCCTTGTTGATACTTCAGTTTGGGTCAACCACCTCCGAGCTGGCGAGCAGCATTTAGAAAAATTGCTGTTCGATGGGGATGTGGTTTGCCATAGTCACATTATAGGTGAACTCGCCTGTGGCAACATAAAAAACTGTAAAGAAATTATATCGTTACTACAATCCATCCCAACCTCTCCACAAATTGAATTTCAAGAATATTTATATTTTGTTGAAAAAAACAAATTATATGGCAAGGGAATTGGATTTGTTGATATTCACCTTTTAGCTTCAGCCCAACTAGGCCAAATACCTTTATGGACAAAGGATAAAAGGCTGAAGGCTGCTGCCAGCGAACTCGGATTGAATTACAGAAAAAAAAGATAATCGGGTCTTCCCGCGCAACCGGCTTTGTCTCCCGAATTGAGAACGGCATCAACCAGATTCTTCTTAATCCTCAAGCCTGGCAGCCAATCGAGGAAGATGTCCGCCCCCTGAAAAACACCGCCTAAGACCTCATCCGAAACAAACATTTGCCGCGGAACAGCAAAACTTGTCAGGGGCTCCGGCTTTTTTTTGTTTGCGTGCAACCCCCGGGCCGATATTTGGCGGTTGACGGTTTTGTCAAAAGGATTATAAGCTGATATCCGGAGCCTTGGACATCCGGCTGCAACGCTCTGACTTATGGATAAACCAGTGATGCCCGCTGGTTCATCTGTCCGGAAATCCGGCCGCTTGCGTTCTGGCGGCCCCGGCCGGCGGCCAGGGTCTTGCCGGTGAAAAAAAGAGGATCATTGGAGGCCGGCCGGTCGCGCCGCCGGTCCTGGAGAACCGATGCCGTCCGCACCCGAAGACAGGTATACCAAAAAAGAACTCCTGGCCGAGCTGAAAAAAATCCGCCGGCAACTTGCCGAGTGCCGTCACCAGCCGCGCAACGAGCAGGAGAAATACCAGCGGTTCCTGGAGGCATCGCCCGACCCGGTGATCTTTGTCAACGCCTCCGGCAACATCGCCTTTGCCAATTCCCGGCTGGAGCAACTGTTCGGCTACGGCCCGGAAGAACTGAACGGCCGTGACCTGGATATCCTGATTCCGCCTTCTGATCGCTGGCGCCATCGCCGGCTGCTTGCCGATTACTTTAAAAATTCCCGCCTGCGCTCCATGGGCAGCGGAGTGGAGGCCACGGTCCTGCGCAAGGACGGCACGGTTTTTCCGGCCGACATCAGCCTCAACATCCTTGAGACCGGCAACACCGCCCTGGTAGCCGGCGCGATCCGGGATATTACCCGCCGCAAGCAGAACGAGGCAAAGATCGAGCGCAACTATCATATCCAGCGGGTGATCAGCGCGGTGCTCAAGATTTCCCTGGAGCCGCTTACCCTGCGGGAGAAGCTCGGGAAGATGCTGGAGCAGATCGTTTCGGTGCAGCGTTTTTTCCTGGAAAAAAAGGGGGTCATCTCCCTGCTGGACCCGGATAACCGTGAACCGGACCTGCAGATACGGCACGGTTTTTCCGACCAGGAGGAAATTCCCTGTCACCGGGTCCCACCCGGCAATTGTCATTGCGGCGGAGCGGCGGATGGCGGCCGGATAATTTTCAGTGCCGCCGATGCTAACGGCGATGAAAAGGACCGGTGCTGTCCCGGGTCCGCCGGCCATTACTGCGTGCCGGTGGTGGCCGGCGACCAGCGACCGCTGGGGATGCTTAATGTTTTTGTCAGGGACGGCCACCGCCGCGGCGCGGAAGAGGAACGTTTCCTGGCCGCGGTGGCCGACACCCTGGCCGCGGTGATCGAACGGCACCGGTCGGAGCGGGAAAAACAACTTCTCCGGCAGCAGTTGGTCCAGGCGGAGAAACTGGCGGCCCTGGGCCGGATTACCGCCAATATGGCCCACGAGATCCGCAACCCGCTGACCACGGTGGGAGGACTGGCCCGGCGATTGGACAAGGCGATTCCGGCCAGCGGCCGGGCCAGGGAATATACCGAGGTGATTATCAACGAGGTGGAACGGCTGGAACGTATTCTTTACGAGGTCCTGAGCTTCTCGGATACCAGCCTGCCGGCCTGCCGGGAGCTGGAGATCACCGCGCTGCTCGACGAGGTGCTTGCCGGGTTTATATCCGCCGGCCGCACCCGGGGCGTGGAGATCGTCCGCGCCTTTCAGGTCGCCCCCAGGATGTCGGTGGACGCTACCCGCCTGGGTGAGGCCCTGGAACATCTGATTGCCAACGGACTGGAGGCCATGCCGGCCGGCGGCCGGTTGGAGGTGATTACCGGGCAGGTGCTTGATCAGAAACGGGCCTGGCTGGCGATTCGTGTCCGCGACAACGGTGAAGGCATACCGGCCGCAAGCCTGCCGCTGATCTTTGAACCATTTTATTCAACCCGGCGACCCGGCGCGGCGACCGGTCTCGGGCTGTCAGTGGCCCGCAAGATCGCCGAGGATCACGGCGGCCGTCTCGAGGTGGAAAGCGAGCCGGGCCGGGGCTCGATGTTTTCGATGCTGCTGCCCCTGGAACCCCTGCCGGCCGCGCCCGGTGACGGGCGATGAGTTCACCGCCCCATGAGCCCGTGAGCCCTTTCCAGGCAGGAGGCGGGCCGAGCCCGGACCCGTGGGTGGTAAACGCTCACAGGCGGCACATTTTCGCACCATCCTTCCTGGACGAACCCGCACCACCTGTGATCGTTTACAGACCCGGGGCAATGATGCCGCGGAGTCAGCTGTTCCGTGATCGGTTGTCCGGGCCATCGGCCGGCCGATGTTACCGGTACGGGTTGATCGTCACCACCGGGCAGGGAGCGGTTTTGACCACCTTTTCCGCCACACTGCCGAACAGGACCCTTTCAAGCCCCTTGTAACCATGGGTGCCGATGACGATCAGATCCACGCCTTCACTCTTGGCAAAGCTGTTGATCTGTTCGGCCACGTCACCGTAGAGGATTTTGCTCGTATGGGCAACGGACTCATCCAGGTTCTCTTCGAGAAAACTTTCCATCTTGTGTTCCGCGCCCCGCAGTAGATCCTTTTCCAGTTCAGCAAACGAGATATGGGGAATGGAAAGGGCCGAGTATTTTTCAAGATCCTCAACAACATAAACAACCACGAGACGGGCCGCGGATTTTTCAGCTTCGCTCACCGCGTGCCGCAGAATGATCTTCGCGTTTTTAGAAAAATCAACAGGGACTAATATCGTCTTTATTTGACTCATAAAACCCTCCTCTTTTCATCATGAAAAAAAATATTATGGATTTAGACGGATATTTAATCTTTTTCCGCTTTGGTTTCTCGGTTTCAGGTATTCTGGTTCTTGGGAGCACCTCCTTTGAGTTTTGTCAAT
Organism: Desulfobacterales bacterium; assembly: GCA_021647905.1. Classification (NCBI taxonomy): domain Bacteria; kingdom Pseudomonadati; phylum Thermodesulfobacteriota; class Desulfobacteria; order Desulfobacterales; species Desulfobacterales bacterium. The sequence goes on from JAKITW010000058.1 coordinate 10,164, forward strand.
TCGTTTGTGGTTTCCGCCCGCCCGCCTCTCATGGCCGGTCTCTCCCGTGGGCAGTGCCGGTCATAACAATTACCGATCAGGGCCGGGGCAGGAGACAGGCGGTTTTATACTCCTAAGGAATAGCAGGGATTTCAAAAAAAGCAAGCCGGGAGATGAGGGCGCGGTCCCGGGGAGTCTCCCGGGAAAATCTTTATCTGTTCCGGAATCATAATGATTCGGCTATGTTTTCAGGAGGAACAGATCCGGAAGGAACCAAGCGGACCAGAAGACCAGGGCGGATATGAGCCAGACTCCAGCCAGGAACCGAAACCTGTTCAGCACCTTTGGCGGCGTATTCACCCCGGCCATTCTCACCATCCTTGGCGTGATCATGTTCATGCGCGCCAACTTCGTGGTCGGCCGGGCCGGGATCATCGGCGCGGTAATCATCCTCCTGATCGCCAAGTCGATCACCCTGACCACCACCCTGTCCATCAGCGCGATCAGCACCAATATGCAGGTCAGGGGCGGAGGCTCCTATTTCCTGATCTCCAGGGTGCTGGGCCCGGAGTTCGGCGGTGCCATCGGTATTGCCCTTTTTTCCGCCCTGGCCCTGTCGGTGCCCTTTTACATCCTTGGTTTTACCGAGGCCCTGGTCCTTTCTTTTCCGGCCCTGGCCCCTTATTTTCAGGCCATCACCCTGGGCACGGCCCTTTTTTTGTTTTCCCTGGCCTGTTTCGGGGCCGGCTGGGCCATCCGGCTCCAGTATCTGATCATGATCTTTCTCTTTCTGGCGGTGGCCGTCTTTCTCGGCGGCGCCCTTGTCCGTTTTTCCCCCGAGGTCTTTGTCCGCAACCTGTCGCCGTCCTACACCGCGCCGGTCCCGGACGGGTTGGCCGGAGTGCGGTTTTCGTTCTGGACCATTTTTGCGATCTATTTCCCGGCGGTCACCGGTATTGACGCCGGCCTGAACATGTCCGGCGACCTGCGCGACCCGGGCAGGAGCATCCCCCGCGGCACCCTGGCCGCGGTGGGCGTGGGTTTTCTGGTCTATCTTGCCCAGATGATCCTCTGCGGCGGGGCCTATCCCCGCGAACAGCTGATCACCATGCCCTATGAACTGTTGCACGATAACGCCCTGTTCGGCTGGACCATCCTGGTAACCCTGGGGGTGGTGGCCGCCACCCTGTCCAGCGCCCTGGGCAGTTATCTCGGGGCGCCGCGGGTCCTGCAGGCCATCTCCCGGGACCGGCTCCTGAATTTTCTGAGATTTTTCGGACAAGGCAGCCCCGGGGCAGACGAGCCCCGGCGGGCATTGTTGCTTACCCTGGTGATCACCATCGCGGTCCTGCTCTGGGCCGGCAATGAGAGCGGCGGCGCTTCGCTCAATGCGGTGGCCGCGGTCATCACCATGTTTTTTCTCTACAGTTACGGTATGATCAACCTGGCCGCCTTTACCGAGGATTTTGGCGATAATCCGTCGTTCCGGCCCCGGTTCCGGTTCTTCCACTGGGGCTCGGCCCTGGCCGGTGCGGTGGCCTGCCTGGCGGTTTCTTTCCTGATCAACTGGCCGACGGCCATTGTCGCTGTTCTGCTTATAGCCGCGTTGCTCTGGTTTCTGAAAAAACATCATCTGCGGGCCACCTTCGGGGATGCCCGCCGCGGGTTTGTCTTCCAGTCGGTACGCAACAACCTGCTCAAACTGAGAAGTCTGCCCGAAGATCCCAAAAACTGGCGGCCGGTGATCCTGGCCTTTTCCGGTACCCCCGAGGAAAGGGAGACCCTGATATACTTCGCGGTCTGGCTGGAGGCCAGGCGCGGCCTGGTCTACCTGGCCCATATCCTGGTCGGTGATTTTGCCGAACTGGCACCCCGGCGGCCGGCCGCGGTCCGCCGGTTGATCCGTTTCTGCAATGACAAGGAGATCGATGCCTTTCCGGTGGTGGTGGTCGCCGATACCGTGGAAAAAGGGGTCACCATCCTGCTGCAATCAACGGTGACCGGCCCGGTCTATCCCAATCTTGCTTTGCTGGGCTGGTCCAAGAACGCCGGCCATCTGAGTTCCTATGCGACCCAGCTCAGGACCGCGGCCGGCCTGGGGATGAGTCTGGTGCTGCTTGAGTCGGAACAGGCCCCGGATCCGGAAAAGGAAAAACGGATCGACATCTGGTGGCGGGGCCAGAAAAACGGCGATCTGATGATGCTCCTGGCCTACCTGCTGACCAGTAACTGGCAATGGAGCCATTCCCGGGTCCGGGTGTTGCGGGTGGTTGAAAATGAAGCGGGCAGGGAACCGGCCCGCATGGCCCTGGAGGAGTTGATCGATAGGGCCAGGGTGGAGGCCGCGGCCGAGATTCTGGTCAGCAGGGAGAGTATTGTCGATATCGTCCATGACCGTTCCCGGGATGCGGATTGCGTTTTCCTCGGCTTTGACATTCCGGCCCCGGAACTGGAACGGGAGTGGTTCCGGATGTATGGCCGGTTCGTCAAGGGGATGCCCACCGTGGTCCTGGTGAATTCACGGGGACATGAGGGGCTGCTTGCCTGACAAGGGCGGGTTTCTACGGGTTCGGTCTCAGAGTAACGGCACATCTTGCAGAGGAGGATAAAGAGATGGGAAAATCCGGCACTGAGAAACTGTTTTCAGCCGCGGAGGTGATGGCCGCGGAGAGATGCGGGATCATCAAGGCAAGGGGCGGCGATCCGGAAAAAGAGGCTGGACCTCTCTATGGCCTGGCCATCTCCGGCGGCGGCATCCGCTCGGCCTCCTTTGGGCTCGGCGTTCTCCAGGGGCTGGTGGGAACAAAAAAAATCTCCAAAGGTATCCTGCACAAAATAGACTACCTGTCCACCGTGTCCGGCGGCGGCTATATCGGCTCGGCCCTGACCTGGTTTCTCCACCTGGGCAAACTTGACCGGAACGGGAAAAAGAGCGTTTGTCTCGGCACCGAGCCGAGGGATTTTATCTTTGGCCGCAAAGGAGAGGGTGCCCGGCAGGAAGAGGGATACAGGAACCGGATTCTTGACTTTATCCGCCAGCATGCCTGCTATCTGACCCCGGGCAAGGGCCTTGACCTTGTTTCCGCGCTCGCCGTGGTCGCCCGCAGCATGTTTGTTTCGCTGTTTGTCTATCTTGCCCTGATCACCTTTTTCATGTATCTGCTCATCGGTCTGGTGCCATGGCAGCTTGACCTGTCGCGCCATCTGCATTGGCTCTGGTGGCCGCGATTTTCCAGTCTCTATCCGGTGTTGCCTGATTTTCGCCTGTTGCTGCAAGCCGCCTATCTGCTGCTGCTGGGGCTGGCCCTGTCCAGTTTGCTTTTTTCCCTGAGAACATATCCCTTCCTGTCGCGCCTGTTGCGGCTTTTGTCCGATCGATTCCCCTATAAGATATTGATCGACGAGCAGAGAATCATCGGCTGGTGCTGGAAAATGCTCGCCGGACTGGTCCTGATCGGCTCGGTGCCCTATGTCTATTCATTGCTTGATGATGTCTGGGCCAAGCTGACGGCCGTGGGGCTGCCCGGTATTTTCGGCACGGTTGTCGGTTATTTCCAGTCCCAAAAGCAGGGGACCACGGACCCGGAAGGGAAGGGCAACAGGCTGCTGGTTGCGGCGGCTGTCTGCGCCCTGCTCTATGGCCTGGTGCTGGCCGGGTTCATCCTGGCCTGGGAGGTGCTGCCGGTCGAGTCATGCGGCTGGTATATCATCTTGCTGGGCCTTGCCGGGACCGCGGTCGGTTTTTTTGTCAACATGAATTATGCCGGACTGCACCGGATGTACCGGGACCGTTTGATGGAGACCTTTCTCCCCAATCCGGAGAATGTGGAGAGCGGTTTCTGGGGGCCGGCCACCCGGGCGGACAAGGCCCTGCTGCGCGATATGTGCAAGGATGGGCCGGGTGCGGACAGCCGGGACGAGGATAAGATAAAGCGTCCCTACCACCTGATCAATACCAACCTGGTACTGGTGGATTCTGGTAATCATAAATATCGGGGCCGGGGAGGTGACAGTTATCTTCTTTCTCCACTCTATTGCGGCAGTGATGCGACCTGCTGGCGCAAAACCGACCGGTACATGAATCTGCCCACTGCCATGGCCATCTCCGGGGCCGCGGCCAATCCCAACAGTGGGGTGTCGGGTCGGGGCGCGACTCGCAGTCGGCCGGTCTCAATCCTGATGACCCTTCTGAATCTCCGGCTGGGTTATTGGCTGCCGAACTTTAACTACCGGACGAAAAAAGAGGAGTCTGATAAGAAAAAAACAAACATTTGCGCGAATGGACAAGGGAAGAGGCGGCTGGATCTGGCCCCTAATTATCTGGCCCCGGGTCTGTTCGGCGCCATATTTGCCCCGGACCACCGTGAAGGGGCCCTGTTTCTGGAACTCTCCGACGGCGGCCACTTTGAGAACCTGGGGATCTATGAGTTGATCCGCCGCCGGCTGGACCTGATCATCGTCACCGACGGCGGGGCGGACCCCAGGTTTAAATTCGGTGATCTCGCCAATGCGGTGGAGCGGGTTCGGGTCGATTTCGGGGCCAAGATAACCTTTTGGGAAGATTGCGACTTAAACGGCCTGCTGCCCGGCTCGGAGACAGGCAGCCGGTTCAGGGAGAAATTCAAGCTGGCCCGGCGCGGCCACGCCATTGCCGATATTGATTATAATCCCGCTGATCCGGGCAAGGAAACAGGTACGCTGATTTACCTTAAAACCACGGTCACCGGTGGTCTGCCCGCGGATATTTACGGCTATAAGGCCGAGCATCCGGAATTTCCCGACGAGCCCACGTCGGATCAGTTCTTTGACGAGGCCCAGTTCGAGGCCTATCGTGAACTTGGCTATCAGCTCACCACGGACATGCTTGAGGATGAACTACTGATAGCGGCCCTGGAGCGAGTGGGGCTGGCCGCAACAGAGACCCGGGCCGTGGCCGGACTTGAACGGGCTTGACCTGGCCGTTGTCCCGTTCTATGGTGCTTTCTTGATCATAACCGATCGGCTTGGCTTGACCCCCTTCCGACAAGCTGGACATTATCCATGCGCTATATTGCCGACCTCCATATTCACTCACCCTTTTCCAGGGCAACCAGTAAGGCGAGTACCCTTGTCGGCCTGGCGGCCTGGTCCCGGGTCAAGGGGATCAACCTGCTCGGCACCGGTGATTTCACCCATCCCGGCTGGTTTGCCCGGATCAGGGAAGAGCTGGAACCGGCCGAGCCCGGATTTTTCAAGCTCAATGGCGCGGCCCGGGGTGCGGTTGATTCGGTGCTGCCTCAATCGGCCGGCCCTTCCGGCCCGGGCGCTGATTGCCGGTTCGTGCTTACCGCTGAGATCAGTTCCATCTACAAGCGGCACGGCAAGGTGCGCAAGGTGCATAACCTGCTGTTCGTGCCTGATCTTGAGGCCGCGGCCCGGATCAACACCCAATTGGCCGGTATCGGCAATATCCATTCCGACGGCCGGCCGATCCTGGGGCTTGATTCCCGCAACCTGCTGGAGATCCTCCTGGAACAGGCGCCAGAGGGTTTCCTGGTGCCGGCCCATATCTGGACCCCCTGGTTCTCCATGTTCGGTTCCAAGTCGGGTTTTGACAGCATTGAGGAGTGTTTTGACGATCTCGCCCCCCATGTCTTTGCCCTGGAGACCGGTCTCTCCTCCGACCCGGACATGAACCGGCTGGTATCGGCCCTGGACCGGTTCGCGCTGATCTCCAACTCTGATTGCCACTCTCCTGGAAAACTGGGGCGGGAGGCCAATATCTTTGACACTGACTTTGATTTTTATGCGATGCGCAACAGCCTCAAGGACCCGGGCCGCGGATTCCTGGGCACCATCGAGTTCTTTCCCGAAGAGGGCAAGTATCATTATGACGGCCACCGTAAATGCAAGGTCTGTCTGGATCCGGTGGAGAGCAGAAAATTAAAAAATATCTGTCCGGTCTGTCAGCGGCCGCTGACCATCGGGGTGATGTACCGGGTCATGGAACTGGCCGATCGCATTGAGCCTGTTTATCCGGACTCGGCCCCCGGATTCCACAGCCTGATCCCCCTGGCCGAGGTCTTAAGCGAACTCCTGGGCCGGGGTCCGGCCACCAAGGGGGTCATGGCCCAGTACTGGCGGGTTGTCTCGTTGTTCGGCTCTGAGTTTCAACTTTTTTTAGAAACAGATGTAGAGGAGATCAAGCAGAGATACTCGCCGGTGCTTGCCGAGGCGGTTGCCCGGATCCGCGCCGGCCGGGTGATCCGCAACTCCGGTTATGACGGTGAGTTCGGGGTGATCACCGTGTTCGCGCCCGGCGAGCTTGACGAGATCCGCGGCCAGCACAGCCTGTTTGCCGCAAGGCCGCGGCAGGTCTTAAAAAAAAAGAAAAAAATAACCGCTGAGCTGCCGCTTTTTGCAATGGCGGAATCTTTGTCGCCACAAGCGCCGCCCCGGTCCGGCCGGGATTTGAACCCGGAGCAGGAGGCGGCGGCAAGTTGTCCCGGCGGCAAGATCCTGGTCCAGGCCGGCCCGGGCACCGGCAAGACCCACACCTTGATCGCCCGGCTGGCCCGGTTGCTTGGTGATAATACAAAGAATCCGGCCCGGGTGGCGGCGATTACCTTTACCAACCGGGCCGCGGACGAACTCAGGGAGCGGTTGCGGGGCCGGGCGGGCGCCCGGGCCGAACAGGTATTTGTCGGCACCTTTCACGGGTTTTGTCTGCACTGGCTCCGGCAGCGGACTCCGGATCTGGCCGTGGTCGGCGACCAGGAAAGGGCGTTGTTGTTGCGGATCCTGTTCCCAGAGGCGGGAAGCAGGGAATTGCACGCAACGGAGCAGGCTATTGCCGCCTATTTCCAGGACCTGACCCGGTCCGGCCCGATAACCCCCCAAGGCGCGGTTGTTCCCTATCTTGACCGCCTGACCGAACAGCAGGGTATTGACCTGGACGCGGTCATCCCGACCTTTGTCCAGAGGCTCAACAAGGAGCCGGAGTTCCGCCAACAGGTTACGGACCGGCTGTCATACCTATTTGTGGACGAGTTCCAGGACCTGAACCAAAGCCAGTACCAACTGGTGCAACTCTTGGGCAAAAATACACAGATCTTTGCCATTGGTGATCCGGACCAGGCCATCTACGGTTTCCGCGGCAGCAGCCCGCAATTTTTCTATAAGTATCTGACAGAGGACCGGGCCCGCCGGATTTCGCTGGTCCGCAACTATCGGTCCGCGGCCGTGATTCTGAGCGCGGCCGGGGCGGTGATCAGCCACAATCCCTGCCCAAACGGAGTGCCCCGCCGGCCGCTTGTGCCCGTATCCGGCCGCAAGGCTGCCATTGAATATTATCAGGCCCCTTCGGTCAAGGCAGAGGCCGAGTTCGTGGTCCAGCGGATCGAGGAGTTGCTGGGCGGGATCAGCAGTTATTCCATCAACACCGGCCGGGGCGGCGACCAGGATGTTGGGACCGGCTTGTCCTTTGGCGATATCGCGGTGCTTTACCGCTCCTCGCAGCAGGCCGGACCGTTAAGTGAGGCCCTGACCCGGCGGGGGATCCCGATCCAGGTGGTGGGGGTGCGGCCGTTTTATCTTACAGAGGCGGTGCGGCCGCTCTATTACTGGCTGCGGGCGGCCGTGGTCGAGGAACTGTCGATGAGCGCCCCGGAGTATCTCAACCTGCTCCGTGAGCTGCCGGGGATCGGCGCGGCGTCGTTGAAAAAACTAGAGGCCCGGCTGGGCCTGGGCGATATTGCTGATTTTTTTGAGCGGGCCGCAACCTGTAACCTGCCGGCCACCGCCCGCTCGGTGCTGACCGGTCTTGAGCAGAATCTTTGCCGGTTTCGCGGCCAGGTGGCGGAGAACGGCCCGGTCCCCTTGTTAAACCGGGTTATAAAGGAGTTGGATATTGATCCGGACCAGGCCGAGGTGGCGCGGTTCCTGGAGCTTGCCGGGTCGTTCGGCAGCGATTTAGGCGCTCTGGTCCGCTATCTGAAGCGCAATGTTGCCGGCACGGTCTATGATGACCAGGCCGAGGCGGTGGCGCTGATGACCCTGCACAAGGCCAAGGGGCTGGAGTTCCCGGTGGTGTTTATCACCGGCCTTGAGGAGGGGGTGTTGCCCTGGTTCTCTGCCAGTCAGGAAGAGGCAGGGGAGGGGGATATCGAGGAGGAGCGGCGGCTCTTCTATGTGGGGCTCACCCGGGCCCGCCGGTCGCTGGTGCTGACCGGCTCCGCCAGCCGGACCATTTTCGGCGGAACCCATGATCAGCAGCCTTCCCGTTTCCTGGCCGAGATCCCGGAGGGGTTGGTAACCCGGGTGGCCCGGCCCGGACCCAGGCGGAAAAAACCGGCTGCCCGGCAGATGAAGCTTTTTCAGGAGGTAAAGCCGGTAGAAGGGTAATTTTTCAATGACGGTTTGATCGAGAAGCTGCTGCCCTGGAAGCACAAATCCGGCTTTTCCGTGCATAACGGCGTGCGCCTGGCCAGAGATGACGAGGCGGGCAGGGAGGCGCCAGCTCAGTACATCATCCACAGATAAGCGAGTATGCGGGACTTCAAGATGTAAGGTTTCGGTAAACCCCGTACGTTTGAGGTTGGACCGGGAAAGGGGTTTTCTTATACCGAACGGTGTAGCGGACCTTGAGCCGCAGCCGTGACGGCAAAAACGGAATTTGAAACAACTTCGGCA
>JAKITW010000059.1 GCA_021647905.1 Desulfobacterales bacterium
CTACCAACGGCCGCTCCATTGAGAAGGGCCGGCTGTTCATAAACAGGCTATCAAGCAGGAACTCGCTTCGCCGCGGCGGCGATTCGGAAGCCATAAGCATATCCTGCCGAAGTTGTTTCAAATTCCGTTTTTGCCGTCACGGATTCCGGAGAAAAGGTCCCTGATGATAAGCGCAATGGAACAGGGCAGGTTGCCCCGGCCCCGGCATCCGTTCAAGCGGGGGCGTCGGCCCTTGCTGTCCGTTTTTCCGGGGTCCTTTTTTTCGGCCTGGTTTGTTTTTTTACTGCTGGCCTGCGGCCAGACCGCCTTTTTCGTGTTTTATCAGCATCTTTCCTGGTGGCTGGTTGCGGGGGCCGTCCTTCCCGGGGCGGTCCTGGCCGGGGCCCTGGTGGCGCTGGAGGCCGGGCTGACCCGGCTCAAGGGCCGACTCGAGCGGCAGTGGGGGATGCTGCTGGCCGGATTCGTCCTTTTTTTTCTTCATCTTATCGGCTACCTGGTCCTCTCCTCGCTTCTTCTTGCATCGCCCATGGGCTGGTTTTTTCAACATCTTGATCCCAGGGGAACAGCGGCCCATGCCTATGGCCTGTTTTCAGCGAATATCTTTCTCTTCCTCGGGCTGGCCAGCTGGTTGCGTAAACTGAGCCGTGGTTGACCAGGAGAGCAACGGCGCCGCAAGGAATAACAGTGGCTTGTACATGCAAGGCGGAACGGAATCCCCCAAAGCAAAAGGCAATCCCCGCGGCCTGTCGCAAGGAGCTTCAAATAATCCGGCTCCTGGGAAAATGACTTGACAAGAGGAGATAATTTCTTATAGTCAACGGCTACTTAGTAGGAGCGTGGGAGACGGGATTGCCCTGTCTTTCACGCCATATTTTTTTAGTTGAAAAAAAGTAACTATTCTCAATAGATGTGTAGTGGAGGAATCCCGTGGCCTTACCAAAACGCAGACATTCACATTCCCGGACCCGGAAACGCAGGTCCCATGATGCACTGACCCCGGTCTCTTATTCTGCTTGCTCCGCATGCGGTGAGCCTAAACTGCCCCATCGGCTGTGTGCCGGTTGCGGCACCTATAAGGGACGGACGGTTATAAAACTGGACGATGAGTTAAGCTAGGCATGACGGTGCGGATAGCCCTGGATGTTATGGGGGGTGACCGGGGCCCCGCGGAATTGGTTGCCGGTGCCGTGCAGGCTGTCGATGAACTGGACCTGCGCGTCACCCTGCTGGGCGACGAGAAACTTATCTCCCAGGCATTACCGGGTCGCGCAACGCGCGACTCCCTGATTGACGTTGTTCATACCTCACAAATCATTTCCATGGACGAGTCCCCCTTTGAGGCGGTACGCCGGAAGAAGGACGCGTCCATTGTCGTGGCCTTTGGCCTGCTGAAAAGTTACCGGGTGGACGCGGTGGTGAGCGCCGGTCATTCCGGGGCCACCATGGCCGCGGCCATGCGCGGACTCGGCCGGTTGAAGAATATCTCGCGGCCGGGCATTGCCAGTATCTTCCCAACACTGAAAAAGCCGGTGGTGATGATGGATGTGGGGGCCAATGTTGATTGCCGGCCCCAGCATCTTTTTCAATTCGGGATTATGGGGGCTGCTTTTTCCCAGGTGTTGTTTGGCAACCGCAGGCCAAAGGTCGCTTTGCTCAGTATCGGCGAGGAGGGCGGCAAGGGCAATACCCTGGTCAAGCAGGCCCATGAGCTGTTTTCGCGCAGTTCGCTCAACTACATCGGCAACGTCGAGGGCCGGGATACCTTTCTCGGCAATACCGACGTGATTGTCTGCGACGGGTTTGTCGGCAATGCCTGCCTCAAGGTCAGCGAGGGGCTGGCCGAGGTGGTCATCGCCATGTTGCGGGAAGAGATCGGCAAGAGTTTCAGCGCCAAGCTGGGCTATCTTCTGGCCAGGCGCGCCTTTACCAATTTCCAGAAACGGGTTGATTATGCCGAATATGGCGGGGCCCCGCTTCTGGGGCTGAAGGGCATCGGCATTGTCTGTCATGGCCGCTCCAACGCCAGGGCCATCAAAAACGCGATCAGGGTTGCAGCGGAAATGGCGAGGAACAAGGTAAACGATCATATCATCCAGCTGCTGGCCGAGACCGGCCACGGCCAGGCCGCAACCGGCGAGACTCCGGGACCACGGCCCGGCCCGGGGGGTACGTCATGACCAGGTCGATGATCATCGGCACCGGCTCCTGCCTGCCGGAGCGGGTTATGACCAATGCTGACCTGGAAAAGATGGTCGACACCTCGGACAGCTGGATCACCAGCCGGACCGGGATCAGGACCAGGCGGATAGCCGGGGCCGGGGAGGAAACCTCGCGGCTGGGCACGGCGGCGGCCCGGGAGGCCCTGGCCATGGCCGGGGTGTCGGCCGCGGAACTGGGGTTGATTATCGTCTGTTCCATTACCCCGGATCTGGTCATGCCATCCTGCGCCTGCCTGGTCCAGAAAGAACTGGGTGCATTGAACGCCTTTGCCTTTGATCTCAATGCCGCCTGTTCCGGGTTTGTTTACGGCCTGGATGTGGCGGACAAATATATCCGGGCCGACCCGGAGATCAAGATACTGGTGATCGGCGCTGAGAATCTCTCGGCCCGGGTCAACTGGCAGGACCGCTCCACCTGCGTGCTGTTCGGTGACGGCGCCGGCGCCGCGGTGCTCAGCGGAACCGACCAGGACCGGGGGCTGCTGGCAAGCCGGCTTTACAGCGACGGCCGGTTGTGGAAGCTGCTCAGCCTGGGCGGGGCGCCGAGCCGGAACCCGGATCTTGACATCATCGGCAACCATGAGGCTGTGATCAAAATGGCCGGGCCGGATGTTTTCAAGAACGCGGTGCGGTCAATGGAGAGTGCGGTGCGGCGGCTTCTCGACGATCAGGATGTGGACATCGGCGCGATCAGGATGCTGATCCCGCACCAGGCCAACATTCGTATCCTCAAGAGTTTGGCCGAACGGCTGGAGCTGCCCTTTGACAAGGTGTATACCACCATTCAAAAGTATGGCAATACCTCGGCGGCCAGTGTGCCGGTGGCCCTGGATGAGGCCAACCGGGGCGGGGCCCTGCACCGGGACGATCTGCTGCTGTTCGCGGTGTTTGGCGGCGGATTTACCTGGGGAGCGGCCCTGGTCCGCTGGTAGCGCGGCGGAGAGGCGCGGCCGGCGGATGGCTGAAACGCCTTGCGCTGATCGTCAAGTTCTGTCCGCCTGGTCTGAACATCTACCTGATGCAACCAAAAGAGGGAGATAAAAGTGGATTATTTTTTGACCGAAGAACAGCAGATGATCGTGGATATCTGTCGCCAGATCACCGATGAAAAGATTATCCCGCAACGGGCCGAACTCGATGAAAAGGACGAGTTTCCCACCGAGATCCTCGCGGCCATTGCCCGGGCTGATCTGTTCGGCCTTTTTATCCCCGAGGAGTACGGCGGTTTTGCCGGCGGCTGTTTTGAAAACGTCCTCGCCCTGGAACAACTGGGCCGGGGCTGCGTCGGGGTGGCCACCGCCTTTGCGGCCAGCGCCCTGGGCGCCTATCCGATTTACGTTGCCGGCAGCGAGGAGCTGAAACAGAAGTATCTGCCCAGTGTGGCCAGCGGCAGCACGCGGGCGGCCTTTGCCCTGACCGAGGCCAATGCCGGCAGCGACGCCTCCGGGATCCAGACCACTGCCGTGCCTGACGGCGACGAATGGGTGCTGAACGGCACCAAGCAGTGGATCACCAATGCGGGCGAGGCCCAGATCTACACGGTTATTGCCATGACCGACCGGTCCAAGGGGCCGCGCGGCGCCAGCATGTTCGTGGTCGAGGATACTGATCCCGGGTTTTCATACGGGGCCAAGGAAAAAAAACTGGGCATCCGCGCTTCCTCGACCCGGGAGCTGATCTTCAGGGATTGCCGGATTCCCAAGGACCGGCTGGTGGGCCGGGTCGGCATGGGGTTTATCACCGTGATGAAGACCCTTGATCTCTCCCGGCCCGGGATTGCCGCTTTGGGTGTCGGTCTGGGCCAGGCGGCCCTGGACGAGGCGGTTACCTACGCCAAGCAGCGGGTCCAGTTCGGCAAACCGATTATCTCGTTCCAGGCGGTGCAGCATTTGCTGGCCGACATGGCCATCCAGGTCGAGGCCTCCCGGGCCTTGGTCTATGCCGCGGCCAAGCATATCGACGCCCATCCCAGGGATATGACCAAGGCCTCTTCAATGTGCAAGGTGATGGCCACTGACATGGCGATGAAGGTGACCGTTGATGCGGTCCAGGTGCTGGCCGGATACGGTTACATGCGGGATTACCCGGTGGAGAAGATGATGCGCGATGCCAAGATCCTGCAGATCTACGAGGGGACCAATCAGATCCAGCGGAATGTCATTGGCCAGGAACTGAATAAGGAGTATAACAGGTAGAACTTTTTTCACGCCGGCCGGGCCGGGAACGGTATTGCCGAGGATCGATTACAAACGAGAGACCCGGAAGAGTGTTATGAAGATAGTCGTATGCGTCAAACAGGTCCCGGACGCCAAGGATGTCCGGTTGGACCCCAAGACCAACACCCTGGCCCGGGAGGGGGTGCAGAGCATCATGAACCCCTATGACCGGCATGCCCTGGAAGAGGCGGTTCGCCTGAAGGAGCAGCACGGCGGCACGGTGGTGGCGCTGAGCATGGGGCCGCCCCAGGCAGCGGAGATGCTGCGCGACGCAGTGGCCTGCGGGGCCGATCAGGCGGTGCTGGTCTCGGACCGGGCCTTTGCCGGCGCCGATACCTGGGCCACCACCTATACCCTGGCCCGGGCCATTGATACCATCGGCGGCTGTGATCTGATCATCTGCGGCAAGCAGGCCATTGACGGTGATACCGCCCAGGTGGGTCCCGGGCTGGCCTGGCGGCTGGATATCCCCTATGTCACCTATGTCCGCAAGGTGTCTGGTTGCGGGGACGGATGTCTCACCGTGGAGCGGCTGATGGATGACGGCTATGACGAGGTCGAACTGCCCCTGCCCGGTCTGCTTACCGTGATCAAGGAGATCAACGAACCGCGGGTGCCCTCGCTCAAAGGCAAGATGCGGGCCAGAAAGATGGAGATTGCCATGCTCGACGCCGCGGCCATCGGCGCTGATCCCCGCTGTATCGGACTGGCCGGCTCGCCCACCCAGGTGGTCCGGGTCTTTGCCCCGGAGCTGAGCGGGGAGCGCACCATGTTGTCCGGGACCGTGGCTGAGCAGGTTGAGCAGTTGTATGAAAAACTGGAGGCCATGGTTTAAGCATGCTGTACGTTGATGTCGATGCCTGCATAGGCTGCGGAATCTGCGAGGATGAATGTTCCTTTGGCGCGATTACGGTTGTGAACGGGATCGCCCAAGTCGGCGACAACTGCAATCTCTGCGGGGCCTGCGTTGACAGCTGCGAGGCGGAAGCGCTGACCATTGAGCGCCAGGAGGCCGGTGAAGAGGTCGACTTGAGCGATTGGTCCGGGGTGCTGGTCTTTGCCGAATTCCGCAACAACCGGATGGCCCCGGTGGCCCTGGAGTTGCTCGGCATCGGCCGGCAGCTTGCCGATCAGCGCAATGTTTCCCTGTCCGCGGTGCTGCTCGGCACTGATCTGGGTGAGAACGGTCGATTATTGGTGGCCCATGGTGCTGATCTGGTCTTTCAGGTGGATGATCCGGGCCTGGCCCATTTTACCGACGAGGCCTATGCCAACATTCTGGAAGACCTCATTCGTGCGCACCGTCCCGAGATCGTTCTGGCCGGGGCCACGGCCATCGGCCGTTCCTTTATCCCCCGGGTGGCTTCCGGTCTTGGGGCCGGGCTTACCGCTGATTGCACCCAACTGGCCATCCGCGACGAGGACGGGGCCCTGCTGCAGACCCGGCCGGCATTCGGCGGCAATGTGATGGCCACCATTGTCTGCCCCCGCACCCGGCCGCAGATGGCCACGGTACGGCCCCGGGTGATGAAGCCCATCCCCGCGGATTCGGCGCGGGCCGGCGAGATCATCAATTATACTCCGGAGCCCGAACGGCTCCGGTCGCGGACCCGGGTGCTTCGCTCGGTGGTGGAGGAACTGGACCAGGTGAATATCGGCGAGGCCGACGTGATCGTGGCCGGTGGCCGCGGCCTGGAAAACGAAAAGGGATTTGCCCTGATCCGGGAGTTGGCCGATGTACTTGGCGGCGCGGTGGCGGCCTCGCGGGCCGCAGTGGATTCCGGCTGGGTTTCCTACCCCCACCAGGTGGGTCAGACCGGCAAGACGGTCTGCCCCAAGGTATATATCGCCTGCGGTATATCCGGCGCCATCCAGCACCTGGTGGGGATGCAGTCCGCCGAGGTGATCGTGGCGATCAACAAGGATCCCGAGGCGCCTATTTTCAATGTGGCCACCTACGGCATTGTCGGCGATGTCTTTGAGGTGGTGCCGCAACTTATCCGCAAATTCGAACAGAGGGCCTAGAAGATGAGTCTGACCGGCAGGATAGCGTTGGTGACCGGCGGCGGCCGCGGCATCGGCCGGGCCGTGAGTCTGCGCCTGGCCGGGATGGGCGCCACGGTTATGGTCAACTATGTGAGCCGGCCCGGTCCGGCCGAGGAGACGGTGGCGGAGATCATCGGCCGGGGCGGATCGGCCCGGGCAATGCGCTTTGATGTTGCCGACTGGAGCGAGGTGCAGGCGGCGATCAAGGAGATTGTGGTTGAGCACGGCCAACTGGACATCCTGGTCAGCAATGCCGGGATCACCCGGGACGGGCTGCTGGCCACCATGAAGGAAGAAGACTGGGATGCGGTGCTGAACACCAATCTCAAGGGCTCGTTCCACTGTATCAAGGCGGCCTGCCGGCCGATGATGAAGAAACGGTGGGGCCGGATCATCGTCATTACCTCGGTGATCGGTTTTGCCGGCAATGCCGGCCAGGCCAACTATGCGGCAGCCAAGGCCGGCCTGGTGGGCCTGCTGCGCTCCATGGCCAGGGAACTGGCCCCCCGGGGAATCACGGTCAACGGGGTGGCGCCGGGCTATATTGACACCGAGATGACCAGCCACCTGCCCGAGACGGTCAAGGAACTCATTCTTAAACAGATACCCCTGGGTTTTCTGGGCCAGGCCGAGGATATCGGCGCGGCAGCGGGCTATCTTGCCACTGACGAGGCCCGCTATGTCACCGGCCAGGTCCTGCATGTCAACGGCGGCATGTTCATGGGCTGATCCCTTTTGGGAACTAAAATATTTACCGCTGAGCGCGCAGAGACCGCAGAGAAACTTTTATTATTTTAAATAATTAACTCTGTGACCTCTGCGCTCTCTGCGGTGAAACCAGACTTTTTGGGAACCATCAGGTTTGTCGGTCTCGCAACAACCCGCTCGACGGACGTGATTCGTCTTGTAACTTGTTGATTTTATTGGGTGGCATTTGAAGCCTTTCGGGTTATTACGAGTTCATCAGGTTTGGCGCGGCTGCATCGAAGCCGGCGGCCAGGCGGTTTTTTTGTGAAAATTAAGTTGTGATCGTGTTAAGGAAAACGAGGCGGTTTCGTGGAAGGGCCACGGGGGCGTCAACTACGTCAAGGAGAGATTAAGATGTCGGCAGAAGAGAAGGTAATTGATATTATCGTGGAACAGTTGAATGTTGAACGTGACAAGGTGATCCCGGAGGCCTCCTTTGTGGATGATCTGGGCGCTGATTCCCTGGATCTGGTCGAGTTGATCATGGCCATGGAAGAGGCCTTTGATATTGAGATTCCCGACGAGGTCGCCGAGAAGATCACCTCGGTCAAGGATGCCATTGCGCATGTTAAGTCGGCCTGATCCGGCTGACCGCGGATAACCTCTCCGGGTAACCGGGAGGCCCGGTACGATATCGGAAACCGCCGGCCTGGTGGGGGACTCCCCCCACCTGCTTTTATTTCAGGGCCAGGCCCGGATGGCGGATAACCCGTTGTCGGCCGGGTTCGGAAAAAAGCTGGTGGATGACAGCGTGGACTGTTCGAACGGGGGATATCCCGGTCCGGCCGGCAGGGGAAGAGGAAACAGACTCCCCTTGACAGGGAACGGTGGACGAGGAGTGACGAGGTGAAGAGAAGAGTAGTGGTGACGGGCGGGGGCCTGGTGACTCCCCTGGGAACCGGGCTCGATAAGACATGGCGGAACCTGATCAACGGGGTCAGCGGCATTGGACCCATAACCAGATTTGACGCCAGTGCCTTTGACGTGCGGATTGCCGCCGAGGTCAAGGATTTCGACTCCGATGCGTTCCTGGACAAGAAGCTTGCCAGGCATCTTGAGCTGTTCGTTCAGTATGCCGTGGCCGCGGCGATGATGGCGGTTGAGGACGCCGGGCTGACCATTGATGACCACAATGCCGCCCGGGTGGCGGTGGTTACCGGTAACGGGATCGGCGGCCTGCCGATTATCGAAAAGTACCACCAGGTGTATATGGAGCGCGGCCCGCGGCGAATCACCCCGTTTTTCATACCCATGGCGATCTCCAATATGAGCGCCGGCCAGATCTCGATCCAGTTCGGGGCCAAGGGGCCCAACCTGTCGGTGACCACTGCCTGCGCCGCCGGCACCCATGCGGTGGGCGAGGCCTTCCGGATGATCGGCCGCGGCAACTGCGACGCAGCGATCGTTGGCGGCAGCGAGTCCACCATCTGCCCCCTGGCCGTGGGCGGTTTCAACGCGATGAAGGCGCTGTCCCGGCGCAACGACGATCCGCAGGGCGCCTGCCGGCCCTTTGACCGGGACCGCAACGGATTCATCATTGCCGAGGGCGCCGGCATGCTGATCATCGAGGAGCTGGAGCATGCCCGCGGTCGCGGGGCCGATATCCTGGCGGAGATTGTCGGTTACGGCCTCAGCGGGGACGCTTATCACATGGCCGCCCCGCCGGAGGACGGCGAGGGTGCGGCCCGCTGCATGGCCATGGCCCTGGATGATGCCGGCATGGGGCCGGAGGATATCGACTATATCAATGCCCACGGCACCTCCACCCCCTTGAACGATGTCTGCGAGACCCGGGCGATCAAGACCGTATTCAAGGAGCACGCCCGTAAGCTGGCGATCAGCTCGACCAAATCGATGACCGGCCATATGCTGGGCGGCGCCGGCGGGATTGAGACGGTGTTTACCGCCCTGTCCCTGCACCACCAACTCGCCCCGCCGACCATCAACCTGGAAAATCCCGACCCGGAGTGCGATCTTGATTATGTGCCCAATCAGGCCCGGAAGATGGAGATCCGGGCCGCCATGTCCAACTCCTTCGGCTTTGGCGGCACCAATGCGGTACTGGTGTTGAAGCGGTTCACGGAATAGGGCGGCAACAAAAGGGGGGGATCATGAAAATTGCCATTGGCTGTGATCACGGCGGCCTGGATCTGAAGAACAGGGTTGCGGCCCTGCTTGCCGAATTGGGCCATGAGGTGGACAACCATGGCTGTGATTCCCCGGAATCGGTGGATTATCCCGATTTTGCCAGATCGGTCTGCAATGCGGTGCGCGACGGCCGCAATGAGCGCGGAATCTTGATCTGCGGCACTGGAATCGGGATGTCGATGGCAGCCAACCGGATTGCCGGTATCCGGGCGGCCCTGTGTCATGAACAGTTTACCGCCCGGATGAGCCGGGAGCACAACAACGCCAATGTCCTCTGCATGGGGGCCCGGGTGATCGGAGTCGGTCTGGCCGTTGAAATGGTCCGGACCTGGCTGACAACCGAGTTTGCCGGAGGAAGACACCAGCGCCGGCTGGATAAGTTTTAGGTTAACGCTTGCGGATTAGAGGGGAAATCCTCCCCCCTTGCCGACGGTTACGAAAAGTTTTGCAAGATAAGGAAGAGCACGGTGTCGTTTCTCAATCAGGTTGATCCGGATATCTACAGGTTCATCAAGGCCGAGTTTGAGCGGCAGAGCAGCCAGCTGGAGCTGATCGCCTCGGAAAATATCGTCAGCCGGGCGGTGCTTGAGGCCCAGGGCTCGATCTTTACCAATAAATACGCCGAGGGCTATCCCAACCGTCGCTACTATGGCGGCTGTGATTTTGCCGATGCAGTGGAGTCCCTGGCCATTGACCGGGCCAAGGAGATCTTTGGCGCTGAGTACGCCAATGTCCAGCCCCATTCCGGCAGCCAGGCCAACATGGCGGTCTATTTTGCCGTGCTCTCGCCCGGCGACACGATCCTGGGCATGGATCTGGCCCATGGCGGCCATCTCACCCACGGCAGCCCGGTTAACTTTTCCGGACAGTTCTATGACATCGTCTCCTACGGGGTGACCCGGGAGAGCGAGCGGATCGACATGGAGGAGGTCGAGCGCTTGGCCCTGGCCCATAAGCCGAAGCTGATCGTGGCCGGCGCCAGCGCCTATCCGCGAATCATCGATTTTGAGGGGTTTAGACGGATCGCCGACCGGGTCGGGGCGATGCTCATGGTGGATATGGCCCATATCGCCGGGTTGATCGCCGCCGGGGCCCACCCGTCGCCGGTGCCGTACGCTGATTTTGTCACCACCACCACCCATAAGACCATGCGCGGCCCCCGCGGCGGCTTGATTCTCGCCCGGCAGGAGTATGGCAAACGGCTGGACTCGAAGATCTTTCCCGGTATCCAGGGCGGGCCGCTGGTCCATGTGATTGCCGCCAAGGCGGTGAGTTTCAAGGAGGCGATGACCCCCGGGTTCCATGCGTACCAGCGCCAGGTGGTTGCCAATGCCCAGACCCTGGCCGCTGCCCTGGGCCGCCATGGTTTCCGGCTGGTATCGGGCGGCACTGACAATCATCTGCTGCTGGTCGACCTGGCTGACAAGGATATCACCGGCAAGGTGGCCGAGGAGGTGCTTGGGGCCGCCGGGCTGACCGTGAACAAGAACGCGATTCCCTTTGACACCCAGAGCCGGTTTGTGACCGGCGGCATCCGGATCGGCACCCCGGCGGTTACCACCCGTGGCCTCAAGGAAAAGGAGATGGAACAGATCGCGACCTGGATCGACCGGGCGCTCAACAACCGCGACAACAAAGAGGAACTGGGCCGGATTCGGCTTGAGGTCCGGGAACTCTGCGGTCGTTTCCCGATTTATCCCAAGATGCAATGGGAAGGAAATTAACCCCGGCGACCTCAGGCTTCCACCATGATGGATTCCAATCCCCGTCCCTCCTGGGATGAATATTTCATGGGCATCACCGAACTGGTGGCCCAACGTTCAACCTGCCTGCGGCGCAAGGTCGGGGCAGTCATTGTCCGCGACAAGCGGATCATCACCACCGGCTATAACGGGGTCCCGGTCAATATTCGCCACTGCGCCGAGCAGGGATGTCTGCGCGAGCAGCAGGGGGTGCCCTCGGGCGAGCGGCACGAACTGTGCCGCGGCCTGCACGCCGAACAGAACGCCATCATCCAGGGGGCCCTGCACGGGGTCAGTCTGGCCGGCGCCACCCTCTACTGCACCAACCAGCCCTGCGCCATCTGCAGCAAGATGTTGATAAATGCCCGGATTGTGAGTATCTCTTACAAAGAGGGTTACGATGATCCCCTGGCGATCGAAATGTTGGCCGAGGCCGGGATTACGCTCAGGCAGCTCGGCTGTAAGTGATCACCTGCAATTTTTCCCTTATAATTCCGGCCTGGTTACTTACCCCGTGATGAGTTGCGCCGGTCGGTTCACTCCTGCTTGACACTCATCGGGTACGTCATGAAATGTCCCTATTGCGGTTCCCTGGAAAACAAGGTAGTTGATTCCCGGTTGAACAAGGATTATACCATCACCCGGCGGCGGCGGGCCTGTGAGTCCTGTAACCAGCGGTTCACCACCTATGAGCGGCTGGAGGTGATGATGCCGATGCTGATCAAAAAGGACGGCCGACGTGAGGCCTGGGACCGGCACAAACTGGTGGAGGGGCTGCAGAAGGCCTGCGAGAAGCGGCCGGTGAGCATGGAAGAGATTGACACCTTTGTCGATGAACTGGAGCGGAAACTCCAGGACCTGGGCGAGCGGGAGGTCCCCACCCAACAGGTGGGTCAATGGGTGATGGAGGGGTTGTCCCATCTCGACGAGGTCGCCTATGTCCGTTTTGCCTCGGTCTATCGCCAGTTCAAGGATATCAACGAGTTCATGGACGAACTCAAGGGGCTGCTCGCCACCAGGAAGTAGTCATGAAGTCCGATTTTCATTATATGCGCCAGGCCCTCAAGCTGGCC
Source organism: Desulfobacterales bacterium (assembly GCA_021647905.1). NCBI lineage: Bacteria > Pseudomonadati > Thermodesulfobacteriota > Desulfobacteria > Desulfobacterales > Desulfobacterales bacterium. Next base: position 12,192 of record JAKITW010000059.1, read on the forward strand.
CGCAAGGGGCTGGGACGCACCTCTCCGAACCCGTGCGTGGGCGCGCTGGTGGTCAACAACGGCGTGGTTGTCGGCCAGGGGTATCATAAAAAGGCCGGCACCCCCCATGCCGAGATCCATGCCATCAATGACGCCGGCCTTGCGGCCCGTGGCGCCACCATCTACGTCACCCTGGAGCCCTGCAACCATACCGGCCGGACCCCGCCCTGCACCCGGGCGATAGTTGCGGCCGGGATCAGCCGGGTGGTGATCGGCTCGTCTGATCCCAATCCCCGGGTTAGCGGCGGCGGGGCCGCGTTTCTTGCCGGCCAGGGGCTGGAGGTTGTCAGCGGGGTGCTGGAGAATGAGTGTCGCCAGCTTATCGCTCCCTTTGTCAAGCACAGTTCAACCGGCCTGCCCTGGGTGATCATGAAGGCCGGGATCAGCCTGGACGGCAGAATCGCCGCTGTTCCCGGCCAGCCGCTGCGAATCACCAACCAGCGGTCCGGCCGGGCGGTCCACCGACTGCGGGACCAGGTGGACGCCATCCTGGTGGGCATCGATACGGTACTGGCCGACGATCCCTGCCTGACCGTCCGGCTGGCCAAGGCTCGGCAGCCGGGCGATGATCCCCTGCGGGTGGTGCTGGATACCGGGCTGCGGATGGAACCCGCGGCCCGGATGCTCAGTCTGGAATCCGCGGCCGCTACCTGGATTTTCTGCGGTCCCGGTCCCGACCCGGTCCGGCGACATGCCCTGGAAGAGGCCGGCGCCCGGGTCATACCGGTTGCCGTAGCCCCTGGCGGCGGAGTGGACCTCAAGGAGGTGCTGGCCGAACTGGGCCGGGCCCAGTTGAGTTCGCTGCTGGTGGAGGGCGGCGGTCGAGTCCACGGCTCTTTTCTGCAAGCCGGACTGGTGGACCAGGTGTTTTTATATGTGGCCCCGATTTTTATCGGCCAGGCCGGGGTGCCGCTGGTCTCTTTTTCCGGAGAGACGCATGAAAAAGATGTTCTCCGGCTCCATTCGATCCGTACCCGCCGGCTGGGCGACGATATCCTGATCCAGGGGTTGTGTTCCCACGGCGGATAGCGGGATCAGCGGTTCTGACGATTTCCCATGCCCTGTGATCCATTCCATACAGATACTTAAGAGGAAAATGCCAGTATGAGCACGGACGATATAGCCCTGGTTTCCAACTTTATCAAGAGAATCATCAACCAGGATCTTGAGGCGAACAAGAATAACGGCCGGGTGGTGACCCGGTTCCCGCCCGAGCCCAACGGTTATCTTCACATCGGCCATGCCAAGTCCATCTGCCTCAATTTCGGGTTGGCCCGGGAGTATGGCGGCCGCTGCCACCTTCGTTTCGATGACACCAATCCCAGCAAGGAAGAGGTCGAGTATATCGATTCGATCATGGAGGATGTGCGCTGGCTGGGTTTTTCCTGGGGCGATCATCTCTACCATGCCTCGGACTATTTCGAGAAACTCTACGAATTCGCCGGGCAACTGATCAAGGCGGGCAAGGCCTATGTCTGCAGCCTCACCGCCGAAGAGATCCGCCGGTACCGGGGCAATTTGAAAGAGCCGGGCCGGGAGAGCCCCTTTCGGGACCGGGGCGTGGCTGAAAATCTCGACCTCTTTGCCCGGATGCGGGCCGGTGAGTTCGAGGACGGGGCCCATGTGCTGCGGGCCAGGATCGACATGGCATCGGGCAATCTCAATATGCGCGACCCGGTGATCTACCGGATCATGCGGGCCCGCCATCACCGGACCGGGGATGACTGGTGCATCTACCCGATGTATGATTTCGCCCATTGCCTGTCCGACTCCATCGAGGGGATCACCCATTCCATCTGCACCCTGGAGTTCGAGGACCACCGGCCGCTCTACGACTGGATCCTCGATCAACTGGATGTCCCCTGCCATCCGCGGCAGATCGAGTTTGCCCGCCTGAACCTGACCTATACGGTGATGAGCAAGCGCAAGCTGCTCCTGCTGGTGAACAACGGCCATGTCAGCGGCTGGGACGACCCGCGGATGCCGACCATCTCCGGCCTGCGCCGGCGCGGCTATACCCCGGCGGCGATCCGCGATTTCTGCGAGCGGATCGGGGTGGCCAAAAAGGACAGCATGGTGGACATGGCCCTGCTGGAGCATTGCCTGCGCGAGGATCTGAACAAGCGGGCCCCCCGGGTGATGGGGGTGCTCAAGCCGCTCAAGGTGGTGATCGAGAATTATCCCGAGGGCCGGGTGGAGGAGATGGAGGCGGTGAACAACCCGGAAGATCCCGGGGCCGGCACCCGCAAGGTCCCTTTTTCCCGGGAACTCTATATCGAGCAGGACGATTTCATGGAAGAGCCGCCGAAAAAGTTCTTCCGTCTGGCCCCGGGCCGGGAGGTGCGGCTCCGTTACGGTTTCTTTATTACCTGTGTCAAGGTGGTCCGGGACGAGACCAGCGGCGGGATCAAGGAACTGCGCTGCACCTATGATCCCGCCACCCGCGGCGGCAATGCCCCGGACGGCCGCAAGGTCAAGGCCACCATCCACTGGGTGTCGGCCGCCCATGCGGTGGCCGCCGAGGTGCGGCTTTACAACCCGCTGTTCACCGTGGAGAATCCCGGGGCGGTCAAGGATGGTGATTTCAAGGACCTGCTGGCCGCTGACTCCCTGGAGATCCTCTCCGGCTGCCGGCTTGAGCCCTCGTTGGCCCGGGCCGAACCGGGGGCGATCGTCCAGTTCGAGCGGCTGGGCTATTTCTGCGTGGACCGGCGGGACAGCAGCCCGGACAGGCTGGTATTCAACCGGACCGTGACCCTGCGCGACATCTGGGCCCGGATCGCAAAAAAGGCCGGGCAGAAGAAATAAGAAGGCGGAACACCTCGCCGCTGCTTAGCTGGATCATCCTTGCGAGTGTTTTTTCCGGTCTGGCCCCTGCCGGACAAGATGCCATAAGGAGGGGATATCGCATTGCCATTGCCGGAGTCGCAGGGTGATCGCAATCTCTTCGCCCGCGGCCAGGGCGCAGACGATCGCGGCGCTACGAAACGGCCAGCCGATGTCGGTGATCAACAGAACCAGCAGGGCCGGGGCCGTCAACAGTGCTGCTGTCTTGCCGGCCCAGGTATGATAGCTGGGCAGCCGCTTGAACTTGAAAAAACCGAACAGCAACGGTATCAGGTAGCTGCTGACCGCCAGCATTACAAAAAATATTTCCCGGGTGATGACCTCCGGCCATAGCCACCAGGCGCCCAGCAGGGCGGTCATATACATCGCCAGATCGCCCCAGCTGTCGAGCCGGGCGCCCAACTCGGAGACCATCCCCATTTTCCGGGCCAGGAAGCCGTCAACCGCGTCAGACAGAAGTGATGCCCCAAGAAGGGTCAGAAAAGGTCCCTGCTCTCCGGTCCAGGCAAGATAGAGCAGTCCTGGCGCGGCAACCAGGCGGAAGCAGCTCAGCAGGTTGGGCAGGTGCAGCCGGGGAGGCGGCGCGTTTTTGTCCGGCATGGGTCAGGTCCGCGGGCAGCCGTTATGTTGCATTGTCCAGCACGGTCCGGAGCTTGTTGGCCAGGGCAACGGGCTGGAGCGGTTTGCTGATGAAGATTATTCCTGGTTTCAGCACCCCGCGCTTGACCACGATGTTGTCGGTATACCCGGACATGAGTACCGCCTTCATCTCCGGGCGGTGGCGTTTGAGTTGCTCGATCATCCGCAGGCCGTTCATGCCGGGCATCACCACGTCGCTTAAGACCAGGTCTATCCTTGAGGAGGTGCTGCTGCAGAGGTCCAGGGCCTCCTCGCCGGAGGCGGCTGACATCAGGGTGTATCCCAGGGGGGCCAGGGTGTCGAAAACCAGGTTGCGCACCGCTGGATCGTCGTCCACGATCAGGAGCGTCTCCGTGCCGGCGGGCATCTCCCTTGTCTCGATCTTCTCTGTTTTTTCAAGGGGTCGCTTGACTACCGGAAGATATATCTTGAAGGTGGTTCCCTTGCCCGGTTCGCTGTAAACGTAGATGTGGCCGTTATGTTGCCTGACAATGCCGTAGATCGTGGACAGCCCCAGGCCGGTGCCCTTGCCGATCATCTTGGTGGTGAAAAAGGGTTCAAATATCTTTTCCTGAACCTCCGGGCTGATCCCCTCGCCGGTGTCGGTTACGATCAGGACGACATAGGCGCCGGGCTTCACCCCCTGATGGTGAAGAGTGTATCCCTGGTCAAGGATTACCTCGGCGGTCTCAATGGTCAGGTGGCCGCCGTTGGGCATCGCGTCCCGGGCGTTAACCACCAGGTTCATCAGGATCTGTTCCACCTGGCTGACATCGGCCATGATGTTGCCGATTTTTTCGGCCGGGAAGAGTTCCAGCGCGATATCCTCGCCGATCAGCCGGCCGAGCATCCTGGCCGTATCGTTGATGATCAGGTTCAGGTTGCTCACCTTCATCTCCATCACCTGCTTGCGGCTGAAGGCCAACAGCTGGCGGGTGAGGTCCGCGGCCCGTTGGCCGTCCTGGTGGATGGCCTCGGCCATATGGAGGAGGGGATGATCCGGTGGAAGTTTGCGGGTGATCAGCTCGCTGTATCCAAGGATGGTGGTCAACAGGTTGTTGAAATCATGGGCTATCCCGCCGGCCAGGCTTCCCACCGCCTCCAGTTTCTGGGTCTGGCGGAGCTGGACCTCGAGCATCAGGCTGTGGAGCCGCGAGCCCACCTGGGCGGCAACGCCCATCAACAGGTTCATATCCTGCTGCAGCAAGGGCCTTTTAGTCTTGACATTGTCAACCGCCAGGACGCCCCGGGATTTGTCGCCGTAGATAATCGGACAACAGATCAGGGCCTTGACCCCCAGTCTGCGGGCGAATTCGCGGCTGCGCGGTGACAGGACGTTCCGGTAATCATCGATGTCGTTCATCAGCACGGCGCGTTGTTCCTTGAAGGCCACGGTGAATATCCCCCTGGACTCCGCTTTGTCCAGGTGAAAGGCGATCTTTTTTATAATAGCGAGCTGCTCGTCGGTATGACCGTAGCCGGTCCGGAAAGAGAGCCTGGTGCCGGCGTGATTGGCGAGCATGAACAGACCGCGGTCATAGTCCAGCCGTTTTTCCAGGATAACGCATATCTTGTCCAGTACCCCGTCGATATCCGCTTCCATATTCAGGGCCTGGCCGACCTCGTTGATCATCAGGGCATTGTCGTAGTTCTGGTTGATCTGTTCAAACAGCTTGTCCGATGATTCACCGAGCACGGTGACCGCGGCCCCCAGTTCCCGGGAGTTCAGATATTCGGCGTACCAGCCCAGGATTGAAATCAATGAAACCGAACCGAGTACAACGGCCATGGTGTTCAGCTCCGGGACAAGGACGGACCACAGGCTGAGGCCGGCAAGGGCCGGCAGGGCGATGTTTCTGATCTTCTTCAGCAGATCCGAGGGGGATTTTTGCCAGGAAACAATATAGCGGCAACAGCTGCCGCCCTTGAACATGCACTCAGGATGTTCGATCCTGGGCAGCTTGTAGTTGAACAGTTTGGAGAAGGCCTCAAGGTATCCCTTTCTGTTCTCGCACTGGAACGGTTCTTCCCTGACCCCCGCATTGGCAGTTACCTTTATTTCAACCTTGCAGGGGCCGATTTTTTTCGAGTGATAGGTGGAGGATCTGATGACCTTGCCGGCGAATTTGCCCATCAGCCCGTAGGCGGTGGCCGGGCTGGCCAGGCCGAGGATATACTGCTTGATCCCGCCCACGTCCCCGGGCGAGGCTGAATAGAGGCCTGCCTCCCGGGCAATGTTTTTATTGCCGGTCAGGATCTGCAGCTGCTCATGAAAACGGTTGATCTGCTCCTGGGTGAACCAGTGTCCCTCATCCTCGACCTGATGGGGTTCAATGCCGGCGGAGCGTAACAGCTCGTTGATATCTATGTAACCGTATTTGCCGCGGACCAGCTTGATATAGGTGCTGGGAATTCTGCTGTTGTACAAACGGGGGGCAGCATTTTCTGAAACACTCATAAACAGCATTCTCCGGAGAGGTAACAAAGAAGGCTTAGAGGGATAATTTTGTTAGTATATCCGGAATCGTGCCCCTGTACAAGGCAACTGTTCGACAAAAGGGAAAGTTAGGCATTCCTGTTTGAAAAAAAACATGGTTCAGCACTGCTCCTTATCCCCGGGGCCCGGTGAACCGTTACCAGTTATGATCCTGGATCTTGCCAGGAAGAGCAGGGCGGATTATTCTGAGGGCTCGGCAGCCGGCCCCGGTGTTTTCCGGTAAACATTCAGTAACCCCCCTCCTGTCGGGAAAGGGGTCTTCTTCTACCAACGGCCGCTCCATTGAGAAGGGCCGGCTGTTCATAAACAGGCTATCAAGCAGGAACTCGCTTCGCCGCGGCGGCG
>JAKITW010000060.1 GCA_021647905.1 Desulfobacterales bacterium
GAACGGTGTAGCGGACCCTGAGCCGCAGCCGTGACGGCAAAAGCGGAATTTGAAACAACTTCGGCAGGATATGCTTATGGGTTCCGAATCGCCGTTGCGGCGAAGCGAGTTCCTGCTTGACAGCCTGTTTATGAACAGCCGGCCCTTCTCAATGGAGCGGCCGTTGGTAGAAGAAGACCCCTTTCCCGACAGGAGGGGGTTTACTGAATGTTTACCCTCTAATGTTGTATTTCGTGCTCTTAATTGTTTGTTATTTTTCACAATTCACAATTTACTGTTAACTTTTCACATCCTTCCCCGCCGCAGGATCGACAACAGCAGCCAGAAACCCATGATTCCGGCGACCACGAAACCGATCAGGCCGATCACCGGGATCTGGTGCCATTTGGGCGGGATGCCGGACAGGACGATCAGCGAGGAGCCGATAATCAATGCGGCCAGCACAATGGCAAAGGCGATCCGGTTGCTGGTCCGGTCCTGGGTATAGAGCAGCTGTTCCAGGCCGCGGTGCTGGAACTCGATGGTCATCTTGCCCTGCCGGGCCTGGTGGAGGATGGCCCGCAGCTCCCGGGGCACCTCCTTGAGCAGGTAGACGAACTCACCGGTGGAGTCGAGCATCTCGTGGGCCAGCCGCCGGGGATTAAAGCGGTTCATCTGGATCTTCCTGACAAAGGGCTCGGCGTGCCGGGCGATCTCGAAATCCGGGTCCAACTGCCGGCCCAGCCCGTCGGCGCTGGCGATCGCCTTTAACATCAGGAAGAGGTTGGGCCTGACCCGCAGGGCGTGGCGGGCAAGGATCTCCAGCAGCTGGTGCAGGAGCGGTCCCATCTCCAGTTCCTTGAGCGGCAGGTAGAAAAACTGGTCGATCAACTGGGTCAGGTCGCGCTCCAGTTCGGCCCGGTCCGGTTCCCGGTCATAGGCGGTGAGCTTGAGTACCGTGTCCGTGGCCTTGCGGTCGTTGCGGCTGACCACCTGGATTATCAGGTCGGAAAAATCCTCCCGTTCCTGGCGGCTGATCCGGCCCATCATCCCGAAATCGAGAAAACAGATCACATTTCCGGGCAGGATGAAGATATTGCCCGGGTGCGGGTCGCCATGGAAGAACCCGTTGACAAAGATCTGTTTCATGATCAGGGTGGCGCCGCGGCGGGCTATTTCCGGCAGATCGTACCCCTGTTTCCGGAGCTGCTCCACATTGGAGGCCTTGATCCCGTCCACATACTCCATGGTCAGGACCAGCCGGGTGGAGTAATCACGAAAAACCCTGGGCACATATACCGTGTCGTCCTCAATGCAGCGCCGGGCGAAATGTTCGATGTTCGCCGCCTCGGTGACGTAGTTAAGTTCCTTTTCCAGGTTGCGGGCAAACTCCTTGATGATCCTGGTCGGCCGGTGGATCTCCAGTTCTTCCAGGTGTTTTTCGGCCAGGGCCGCCAGGTGGAGCAGGATTTCGAGATCTACCTCAATGGTCTCCCGGATCCGGGGCCGCTGGATCTTGACCACCACCTCTGCGCCGGTTTCCGCCAGCCGGGCCCGGTGTACCTGGCCGATGGAGGCGGCGGCCAGCGGCACCGGGTCGATATGTTCGAATACCTCCTCCGGGGCGCGGCCGATCTCGGCCGTGAATATCTGCCGGGCCTCCTCATAGGGAAAGGGCGGCACACTGTCCTGGAGCTTGGCCAACTCGTGGATATAACGCAGGGGGATCAGGTCGGGCCGGGTCGACAGGATCTGGCCCATCTTGACAAAGGTGGGTCCCAGGTCCTCCATGGCCTTGCGCAGTTTCTCGGCCCGGGTCAGTTTTTCCAGATGCTCGTCCTTTTTCTTGGAGAGTATCTGCAGGCCAAACTCAAGGTATTCCTCCAGACGCAGGTCCCTGAGCAGCTCGCCGAACCCGTACTGGAACAGGATGCCCAGTATCTGGCGGTAGCGATGGATGTGCCGGTAGGTGCGGCCGATGGCCCCGATCCTTCTGATACTCAGCATCTAGCTGTCTGCCCCTTCTTGATCGTCAGCCGCGGCCGGTTCCTCGATTCGTTTTTCCAGCCGCTCCAGGTCGTCGCGGGTGGCCAGGTTCATCCTGGTCACCGCCTTGTGTACCAGGTCGTTTATCTTTTCCTCAAAATCAACCCTGGCCTGCTCCGAGGCCTTTTTGAGATCATCGATAAACTCACGGCCTTCCTGTTCGGTGAACTTGCCTTTTTCAACCAGTTCCCTGGCCATCTCCTCGGCCTTTTCCTTGGTCAGGAAAATCAGGCCCATGCCGGTGAACGCTATCTTCTTGAAGATTTCGAGCATAACCTTTCCTCCATTTGAATGTGAGTGCGGGATGTTCTTTCCATTTCACTATAATCACTCCGGCCCGGTGGCAACAGATAAAAAACGCGACCCCGGCCGATCACCCTCAGGGCGGTTACCCGGGCCGGACAAAGCGTGATTGCTTTCTCCGCCCGGAGGGGCTATTTTCCAATAAGGATCAGTATAACCAGGGGGAGTTAAATGCTGTTACGGGTTTTGTCGTACAACATGCACCGGGCCATCGGCATTGATCGCCGTTTCCGGCCGGAACGGGTGGCCAGGATCCTGCGGCACCACCAGGCCGACCTGGTCCTGCTGCAGGAGGTGGATGTGGGGGTGCCGCGTTCCAGGATGCTGAACCTGGCCGAGGAGATGGCCGCGGCAGCCGGGTATCCCCATTATGCGGTCGGTCTGAACGTCAAGCTGCGCCTGGGCAGCTACGGCAATGCCACCCTGAGCCGCTATCCGATCATCCATCACCGGAATATCGATCTCACCATCGGCAACCGCAAGCGGCGGGGCTGCCTGTACACCACGGTGGTCCTGGACGATTCCGGCAATCCGGGCCGGGAGATCGAGCTGTTCAACCTGCATCTGGGCTTGACTACCCGGGAACGGGTGCGGCAGGTGGGCAACCTGATCCGCTCCCCGGAGTTCGCCACCCTGGCCCCGGAGCATCCCTGCCTGGTGGGCGGCGACTTCAACGACTGGCGTACCTTGCTGGCCCCGATCTTTACCGATATCCTCGATTTTGAGTGCGCCACCAACCACAGCCGCGGCTATCATAAGGCATTTCTCACCTATCCATCGTTTTCACCGGCCGGCGGCCTGGACAAGATCTTTTATCGCGGCCCGCTTAAACTGGTCAGGCGGCGGCGCTGCTGGATGGGAGTGACCCGGGTCGCCAGCGATCACCTGCCGGTGATCGCTGATTTTGAGTTGGAGTGAATTGATTTTTTATTGCCTTTCACCGCTGGCCGGGTATCTTGTGCCGCATGATGCGTAACTACTCACAGGGTGCGCGACCACTTATCGAGCACACTCCTTGGCCAGTAAGCTTTCACAGGTGCCGGAGATGCGCGAAAGAGGCCTGGTCGCCATACACCGGGTATGCGGGCAGGCCGATGACAAAGCAGATTCGGTGCCTGTGAAAGCTTACCATGATGCGGACAGGTGATACCGAAATAGCGCGAAGACCCCTGCCCCTGTGGGGGGTGCACGGCCTGATGGCACTGGCCGCGATCATCGTCTCCAGTTCCTTTACCGTGGGCGCGGCGATCACCCACGGCCTTGATCCGGCGGTCCTGATCCTGGTCCGCTACGCCATCGCCGCGCTGCTCTTTGCCCCGATCCTGGTGATCAACCACGGTTTTTCCCTGCCCCCGCTCCGGCAGCTTGGCGGCTACAGCACGATCAGCTTCTGCACGGTGGGTTTTTTCTGGTGCATGTTCGAATCGCTCCGTTATACCACTGCCTTGAACACCAGTGTTATCTTTACCCTGGTGCCGGGGATCTCCGGGATCTACAGCGCCCTGTTTCTCAAGGAACGGCTGGGCCGGGCCCGGCTGCTGGCCCTGGCCTTCGGGATGGTCGGCGCGGTCTGGGTCATCTTCCGGGGCGATATCCATCGGCTGCTGGCCCTGGAGGTCAACCACGGCGACCTGCTCTTCCTGGCCGGCTGTTTCATGATGGCCGCCTATACCCCGCTGGTCAAACGGGTCCACAAGCAGGAATCCATGGTGGTGATGACCTTCTGGGTCCTGACCACCGGGGTGGGCTGGCTGCTCATCCTCTCCTTTTCGCAACTGGCCGCAGTGGACTGGCCCGGGGTTTCGATCGAGGTCTGGGCCGGGATCGTCTATCTGGCGGTCTTTTCGACAATCATCACCTTTTACCTCACCCATGTCTCCACCCTCTATCTGGGACCGACCCGGGTGATGGCCTACAGTTATTTCTATCCCGCCTTTGTGCTGGTCATTGACTGGGGATTCGGCCACGGGCTGCCGCCGGCCATGATCCTGCCCGGGGTGGCGGTGGTGACCCTGGCCACGGTTGTGCTGCAGCGCGGCGCGGCTGAAACAGCCTGATGGATACCATGGTTGATCTGCGTAATCTCACCCGCAGCCAGATGACCGGGTTTGTCGCGGAGCTGGGTCTGCCCGCCGCGCGCGGCGACCGGCTCTTTGCCAGCCTGCAGCGGCCCGGTCGGCACGATCTGGCCCGGATGGTTGAAATCAACAAGGAGACCCGCGCTCTGCTGGCCGGCCATGCGATGATCAGCCGGTTGACGCCCGAGGTGAGGGAACAGTCCCAAGACGGCACTAGAAAGTATGGGTTCCGGCTCCATGACGGGGCGTTTATCGAGAGCGTGCTGATCCCCGAGGGCGACCGCCATACCCTGTGCATCTCTTCCCAGGCCGGCTGCGCTATGGGCTGTGATTTCTGCCTTACCGGGACCAGGGGCTTTATCAGAAATCTGCAGCCGGCCGAGATGGTCAACCAGGTACTGGGGGTAATGGAGGAGATGATCGGGTCTGGCATAAAACGGGACACCCCCAGGGAGTTGATCAACAACCTGGTGTTCATGGGCATGGGCGAGCCGCTGGCCAATTATAACAACCTGGTAACCGCGCTCCGGATCCTGATGGACGAAAAGGGGCTGGAGTTCACCGAGCGCCGGGTCACGGTCTCCACCTGCGGCATCGTCCCCCGGATCAGGGAGTTGGGCAGGGATGTCAAGGTCAACCTGGCCGTATCCCTGCACGCGGCCGACGACGCCGTCCGGAGCCGGCTGATGCCGATCAACAAGACCTACGGGGTGGATGAACTGCTGGCCGCCTGCCGCGACTATCCCCTGTCGAAAAACAAGGTTATCCTGATCGAGTATATCCTGCTTAAGGGGATCAATGATTCGTTGGCTGACGCCGGATTGCTGGCGGAAAAATTGCGCGAAATCCCCTGCCGGATTAATCTGCTCCCCTGCAACCGGTCGCCTGACATGGATTATCAATGTTCGGACGAAAAAAGGATCAAGGAGTTCCAGGGGATACTGCGGAATGCCGGGTACCGGACCCTGATCAGAAACAGCCGCGGCGCTGATATCTCGGCCGCTTGCGGACAGCTGGCAGGCAGGAAAATGTAAAATGAAGAATTATGAACGGAACGGGAGGGGATAACTCCAATTCCGTAGAAGGATGACAATGGCTCCGAAGAAAAAATTCTATGCAATCGCCGTTGGATACCGTCCCGGGATCTATGACAACTGGCCTCAGGCCCAGGCCCAGGTCAAGGGGTTTGCCGGCGCGGTATACAAGGGCTTTCCGACCCGGGCCGAGGCCCTGGCCTGGCTGAAGAGTCCGAGCTACCGGCCTAGGGCGGGCAGGAACAACAATAACAGCAAAAAAACGCCAACAGCCGCCATTGGCGTGGAGCCCAGGCCCGGCGCGGTCACCATCTATACCGACGGCGGGGCCCGCAACAATCCCGGACCCGGCGGCTACGGCATTGTCCAGATCTACGAGGGCCGGCGCAAGGAGCTGTCCGGCGGCTTTCGGTTGACCACCAACAACCGGATGGAGCTTATGGGCTGCATCGTCGCCCTGCGGGAGCTGGAGCATAAGGACAAACCGATAACCCTGTACTCTGATTCCAGCTATGTGGTGAACGGGATCTCCAAGGGCTGGGCCAGGGGCTGGCGCAAACGGGGCTGGCTCAAGTCGAACAAGGAGCCGGCCCTGAACCCCGACCTGTGGGCCGAACTGCTCGACCTGGTCGAGGGGCTGGATATCACCTTCAAATGGGTCAGGGGCCATAGCGGCAACCCCTGCAACGAGCGGTGCGACGAACTGGCCGTGGCCATGTCCGGCCGGGATGGGCTGCCCGAGGATCCGGGCTACAAGGGGTGAGCCTGGCCGGGACCATATTTGCCCAGCCACAACGAAACAATGAAAGACATCACTCCGGCATGGCAAGGCCGGCGCTTGGTGACGACTTTCATATAAACCAATAAGGCCCTGCAGCCGACAAGAGATACAAGGGCGCAGTTTCCTTGGGTCCGTCATTTACACAGGGGTGAAGGGATGTCTGTCTTGAGATTTTTCGTAAAAGGAAAGGAGGGCCGCCCGGGCCGGTTACGCCGCCGGGAACTGGCCGGGACCGGCTGCAGCGAATCGTACACGAATCATTACTGGTGCCCCAGGCTGCGGTTGTTCATCGAAGATTCCTGTCCCTTTATCTCGCTCAGGGAATGTGCTGACTTCAAAAACATGTGCGGTGCGAGCTGAAATGATTTTCTTACGCCAATAATGCCGGCCGCTGCCGGACCCATTATCGTCGGCCAGGGGAAACAATGGTCATTGATCAGCCATGAAGCCAAATTGCCTGACGATCCGGGCCACGGCCGGGGGGACCAGCTGTTCCCACGGTTCACCGGCGGTAATTAAACGGCGGACCTCTGTTGCTGACAATCCTTTTTTATCCAGCGGCCGGCGCCAGAGGATCTCGGTTTTCAGGCCCAGCGATTTGAACAGGGCCAGTTTCTTCTCGCCCCATTCGTCATAGATGGTGAGAAAGAAGGTGGCGTCAAGGGGAACGTAATAGCGGTACAGTTCGGGAAAATTGATGGGAAAGGGGACCACCGAGAAGTCTTTTTCGTTGAGCCCGGCTTCGCGCAGCACGGCTTGCACCATGCAGTATCGCTGGTAATAGGTCATCGGGTTGGCGGTTGCGGTCCCGCGCCGCATATCGCTTTTGTCGTGCCTGGTCAGGGTCGGGTCGGGGTTGGTGATTCCCACCACCAGGTGTTCGCACCTCTTTTTGCCGGCCAGCAGGTAGCGCAGATGATCGTTGTGCAGGATCTGGAACCGGCCGTGGATAACGCCTGTCTTGAGCATTTCCCCTCCTGGTTATTTTTTCAGCCGCAAGGCGGTCCGGCATCCCGGCCAGTAGGGCTGGTCGTCGGGCGTGTCCATCAGGCCCTGCAGCTTGGCCTTGTCGAGAAAGTTGAGCACCATGGGCATGAAATCAACGCCCCTGACGCTGCCCAGGGCCCCGCCGGCGCATTGTATTTCGTCAAATCCCTTGATTGCATCCACCCGCATTCCCGGCCCCACGGCCATGATCGGCACCGGCTCGCCGGAATGGATCTGGGGGCCGCTGCTCGGGGTGGAATGGTCGGCGGTGATGATGAGGATCGTGCGGTTGTCCAGGAGCTGGTCCGCCACCCTGCCGATCCCGGCGTCAAGGGCCTCAATGACCGCGACCTTGTTCACCGGGTCCTTGGTATGGGCGGCCTGGTCAGGGGCCTTGCTGTGGACATGGATAAACTCATAATCATCGGCAAGGCCAACGGCCAGGCGCAGCCGGTCGGCCAGGTCGGCCCCGGGATCAGCGCTGTCACTGACCTTGCCGGCCTCCATGCCGAGGAATTCGGCCAGTCCCCAGTAGACGATCCCGGAGGAGATTGAGATCGCCTTCAGTCCCCATTGTTGCGAAAAGGATACCACCCGGGTCCAGCGGCCCGGCCGCTGGGTGACGATACCGTTGACCAGGGGCAGGTTTTTCTTTGCTCTTGCCCGGTTCAAGGGATGATCGTTCAGGGTATGGTGGCACCAGCAAATATAGGAGTTGAGCGCCTCGGCGGTGCGGACGGCCCGTTGGTCCGCAATTGCCGGGCCCAGGGGTTGGGCGGCGATGACCGGGGATTTTTCCAGGACCGGGTCGGTGTCGGTGACCCGGCGGGACGCAGCACCGGTCAGGCAGAGGATGCCGTCAAGGCCCCTGGTCTGCCGGAACTCCACCTGCATGGCGCCGGCCGTGTAGCAGGCAATGCTTTTAATCACTGCTCGCGCTTCCTCCGCGGTCACCACGGGCCGGTGCTGTTCCAGAAAAAGGAGGTCATCGGCGGCCCGGGCGTGGATAAAATGGGCCAGAAAGGCCACTGTATCCGGGCCGGTCTTGATCCCGGCGCCCATGGCCTCCAGGATGCCGCGGCCGGGAAACTGGTCCGGCCGGTAGCCGAACATGGCGAAATGGGCGTTTTCGCTGGCCAGGGCAATACCCGGGCCGCTCGCATGGAAAAGCCCGTTGGCGCCGCGGGCCGCCAAAGCGTCCAGAATGGGGGTGCGGGCCGCCTGGAGCGGGGTCCGGTGGCCCAACCGCGGATAGGAGCGGTCACCGAGCCCGTCCAGGAGGACCAATATACAACGCGTGGCGGTTCTTTTTGTTTTTACCATGATTAAAGATGTCTCCATCGTGCCAGGGCTGTGGATTGCCGAAAATATTCCTTTATAGCCAGGTCCCGATCGTATCGCTCATTGAAAAACTCGATGCCAACCACCCTGGTATATACCAAAAAGCGATTTGACTTTCGAGGGGTGGTTGTTCACACTGGGCGGATGAAATTCGATCTTCACGTCCACAGTACGGTCTCATCCTGCAGCCGGTTGACCCTTGAACAGATTGTCAACCATGCCGCTGCCAGGGGGCTTGACGGGGTCTGCATAACCGACCATGATTCCATGGCCGCTGGCGAGCATATTGCCGAGGGGCCGCAGGAGAACGGCCTGTGCATCATCATCGGCATGGAGTATACCACTGCTGAGGGGGATTTTCTCCTTTTCGGACCCTTTGAGGAGATGGTCAGCGGACTCTCGGCTCCGGAGCTGCTGCGCCGGGTGGAGGCGGCGGGCGGGGTGGCGGTGGCCGCCCACCCCTGCCGGCCGGCCCGGGCCACCAGCGAGGAGCTGATCGCCGCCGGATTATGCCGGATCGTCGAGGGGTTGAACGGCCGCAACCAGGACCGTGACAACCAACGGATTTCAGACTGGCAGAAGCGCTACTCCATCCGTCAGGTGGGGGGCAGCGACGCCCATACCCTGGAAGAGCTGGGCCGGATGGCAACGCGTTTTGACCAGCCGATACGCAACCGGGCCGACCTCATCCAGGCGCTGAAACGCGGGGGCTACGCACCGGTCGGGCACCACGGCCCGGCCGATAATTCCGCCTCCTCTCCGGCACAATATTGATTAAAACCTGTTCCCTGGTTGCGACGGGCTGCATATCGTCCAGCCGGCCGCGGCCGGGGGATGATCGGCAAAAAAAAGGACCCTGATCATGACGACCAGGGTCCTTTCTTTATTCTTCTTTGGTTAATCCATTACCTGATTTTCTCTTCCAGTTGCTGAATCGGGGTCTTGGGGAACTTCTCGGCCACAATCCCGGGTTGCATGGGGGTGTCGAACCGGTTGGCGTATTCACGCATGGAACCGTCATAAACCTTGACGTTTTTATAACCGAGCAATTCGGTCAGCACAAACCAGCTATGGGTGGCCAGCACCCCGGTGTCGCAATAGGTAATAATGTTCTTGTCGGCAGTGACGCCCGCCTTTTCATACATCGCCTTCAATTCGGCCACGGACTTGAATGTTTTATCCCCATTCAAGCTGTTCATGGTCGGCACGTTCACCGCACCGGTAATATGGCCCGACCGGACCCACTTGTTCAGCGAGTAGACCTCCCCCCGGTAGAACGGCTCCGCCCGGCTGTCCACAATAACCGCCTTGCCGGTGGCCAGCGCGTTTATGATGTCCGGGGAATACATGGCCCTGATCTTGGACTTGGGCGGAAATTCAACCTCAACCTTTGTCCGGCCGGCCCTGGTCACCTCGGTGGTTACCGGCCTTTGTTCTTTTTTCCAGAGACCGATGCCGCCGTCCATGAGGCTGACATTGGGGAAATTCCAATACTTCAGGGTCCAGTAAACCCGGGTCACATGGTGCGCTTTGCCGTCCCCGTCATACAGGACGATGTGCTGGTTCCGGGTTACGCCCATCTTGGCCATGACCCGCTCGATTTCCGCCAGGCCGAGTACCATGTGGTCTGTTTCAGGGGCAAAAACCTCGCTGCCCCATTTCAGTTGGACCGCCCCGGGAATATGGCCTTTTGCGTATCCCTTTTTGCTGACGTCGATAATCTTGATTGACTTGATGTTGTCCGCCACCCATTGGGTGGTGACCAGCGGCTGCGCTCCACCGGCGGCAAATACCGCGGATGATGTTACCAGAAACATCATCATGATCATTGATATTACACCGGCGATTTTGATACGACTTTTCATGCTGTTCCTCCATTTGTTTTTTTCATCTTGTTGCCGTGTCCTCAGCTATTCCGTGGCAGCACCTCCTTAGGGGGTTGTTGGTTAAGTGTAACCACTCACAGGGTGGAGCTTCCCGTCCTGTCGAGCAGGCTCCTTGGCCGACAGCCCTCTTGTCCCTGCGCGGCAGAGATCATCCTGGGATTGTTCTCTTACATGGATTTTTGCATGGGGGATATTGTTCCCGCCGTGTTGACATAAGATGGGGGCCAGGCGTCCCGGACAGCCCCGGGAGCAGCGGTCCGGGACGTTTTTTTGGCACGGTTGATCCTGGTAAGTGTCAGGCAGGGCGGCCTGTTGCCGGGGCAAGAACCACGGCCGGGCGGATCGAAT
Organism: Desulfobacterales bacterium; assembly: GCA_021647905.1. NCBI lineage: Bacteria > Pseudomonadati > Thermodesulfobacteriota > Desulfobacteria > Desulfobacterales > Desulfobacterales bacterium. The sequence goes on from JAKITW010000060.1 coordinate 10,784, forward strand.
ATTTTGATCTTATTCATAGATTCAGCTTTTTTCCCGCAATGAACCGGGCAGGGTTTCAACAAATCGTTTTATTTCGTCCCGCACCCGGCGGTAATGGTCCAGCTGTTCTTCTTTGCTTCCGGCAGTGGCCGCCAGCCGCGGCGGGTCGTCAAAGCCATGATGGATGATCTCGGTATTGCCGGGAAACAAAGGGCATGCCTCGTTGGCCTGGTCACAGACCGTGATCACGTAATCAAATGTCTGCCCGGGCAGTTCCTTGATCAGCTTTGACCGCTGGGCGGAGATATCCACCCCGGCCTCGGCCATCACCTTGACTGCCAGCGGGTTGAGCCCCTGTTTTTCAATACCTGCCGAATGGGCTTCAAGGGTATTGTTTTTCAGCTTCCTGACCCACCCCTCCGCCATCTGGCTGCGGCAGGAGTTGCCGGTGCACAGGAAAAGAATCGTCTGTTTCATCGGGGCAATTCTTCCTTTATCCGGTTTACCGGCCGGCCCGGTGTTGCGCCGGACAGTGGGGTACCGGAGCTTGTCATCCATCCTCACAGCTCAGATGGCAGACCCCGGCCGGGGTCTGCCGGGCAACCGGGAAATATTTTTTCCTGAGCCAGAGGGCCACCCAGACCAGGCTGATCAACACCGGCACCTCCACCAGGGGCCCGATGACCGCGGCAAAGGCCACGCCGGAATCTATTCCGAAAACCGCGATCGCAACGGCAATGGCCAGCTCGAAATTATTCGAGGCCGCGGTAAAAGAAAGGGTGGCGGCCTGCTCATATGTGGCCCCCACCTTATAAGACATGAAGAAGGAGACCAGAAACATTACCAGGAAGTATATTGCCAGCGGCAGGGCGATCCGGATGACGTCCAGGGGCAGTTGGACGATGATATCACCCTTGAGCGAGAACATGACCAGAATGGTGAACAATAAAAAAACAAAGGTGAGCGGGCTGAGTCTGGGCAACAGTTTTGTCTGATACCACTCTTCTCCCTTTATCTTCAGCCCGATGAACCGGGTGAGCATCCCGGCGATGAACGGGACGCCGAGATAGATAAAAACGCTTTCCGCTATCTGCCCCATGGAGATATCGACCACCGCCCCTTCAATGCCGAACCATTTCGGCAGGATGGTGATGAACAGCCAGGCATAGACCGAGAAGAAGAGCACCTGGAAAATGGAGTTAAAGGCAACCAGCCCGGCACAGTACTCGGTGTCGCCCTGGGCCAGGTCGTTCCAGACAATGACCATGGCGATGCAGCGGGCCAGGCCGATCAGGATCAGCCCCACCATGTATTCATGTTGGTCCGAAAGAAAGGCGATTGCCAGCCCGAACATGAGAACCGGGCCGATGATCCAGTTCTGCACCAGGGAGAGGGTGAGCACCTTTACGTTGCGAAAGACCTCGTGTAGTTTTTCGTAGCGGACCTTGGCCAGGGGCGGGTACATCATCAGGATCAGCCCGACGGCGATGGGAATGTTGGTGGTGCCGACCTGAAAGGAATTGATAACCTGGCGGACGCCGGGATAGAGATAACCGGCCATCACCCCGATGAACATGGCCAGGAATATCCATAGGGTCAGAAAACGGTCGAGAAACGAGAGTTTTTTCCCGGGGCGTGTCATTGAAGCCTCATCTGGAACAGGCATCGGTATCTTTGCCGGCAAGATATTCAGAGAGGTGCCGGCGGTCAACGGCAGCCTGTTTCATCTCCTTGGCGGCAGACCGGAGAACAGTCAGTATGCCGGTCAGAACCGCGCCGGTTTCATCGGGCAACCGGTAAAACATCCAGACCCCTCTCCTTTGGTCTTTTGCCAGACCGGCGTTGCGCAGGTATGCCAGGTGGCGGGACACGGTTGACTGTGGCAGGTCAAGAACCTCCATCAGGTCGCAGACGCAGAGTTCCCCGCCGGTTTGCAACATCCACAGGATCCTGACCCGGGTCGGATCGGATAATGCCTTGAAGAGCTGGGTGATGTTTCTCATGGAATTCATTATATCCGCATAAGCGGATATTGCAATATTTATTTATGCCACGACCGGGAAAGAGCGCAACAGGGGGCAGGGGGCGTGGTTCAGGGATAAGCTCCGTGTCTCCAGTGCCTGCTTTTGACAAACCAGCATGGCGGGACCGTAAACATTCAGTAAACCCCTTTCCCGGTCCAACCTCAAACGTACGGGGTTTACCGAAACCTTACGCTGGACCATATTTGTCGGTCTCGCAACAACCCGCTCGACGGACGTGATTCGTCTTGTAACTTGTTGATTTTATTGGGTGGCATTTGAAACCTTTCGGGTTGTTACGAGTTCATCATATTTGCCGGTCTTCATCGCGCCGCCCTGCGGCCCGGCCGATAACGGATTCAGGTTTCATATAAAGAATTTCTCAAAAATAAGGTGCTGTTTTTTTAATCTGGATGCAGGCCGGCCCTATCTTTGATATGATTACATCCTGAATCCGTAACGGCTTGAGATGATATTCCATTCACCGGGTGGAACTTTCCACCCACCGAGCATGCTCCTTGCTCGCTAAGCTCTCGGACCGGCGCCGGTTCTTTTCATGAGGTCGGCATCATGCCTTGCTCCCAACTACGTCGGTCAACATGATAACCAGCATGGCTGGATCAAATGTCAGGCCGCAGCCACAACGGACAATGAAAATCTCCTTGGCCACGGTGCGTTGTCCGGGACGATTTTCATATGAAAGTTTAAATGGAGGATCAGGTTATGAACAAAAGGAAGATTCCGGGTCTTGTTTTGCTGCTGTCTTTTTCCCTTGTGATCGGCGGGTGCGCCGGTTACACTCATCCGGTCCTGGCTCCGGCCCAGGTGAAGACCGCCCCGGCCCCGGCGCCCGCAGTGGTAGCGGCGCCAGCGGTCCGGGAACCGGTGGTTGAACCGGAGAGCAGGGAGGTCTCCGGGCTGGAGTTGACCATCCGCCAGGCGATCGACCAGGCCCGCGCCACCATGAAGACCGTGAGAATTTCCCATGGGGATCTCCTGGTCGAGGTCAACCCGATGTGGGATTTCAATTACCAGGGCCGGGTCCATGTCTGGATCTACAGCGCCGACGGCGGGCTGATCCGGGAAGAATACCGTGATTAACCAGTGCCCATCCGGAAATGGCCCTTTTGCCCAATCTCGGCGTCATGCTCAAAAAATAATCCTTGCTGGTTATTTCCTGAATCCGTGACGGCTTGAGCTGATATTCCATGCAATTTGTGGAATTCATTGCATTATTGCCAGATAGGTGCATCTGCGCCGTTCTCGAACGTTCACGGATGCAGTTATTTGAAAAACCGTGTTCGGCAGGATCCCGGCACGGTGGTGAGATAACCCGCACCATGGGCCTGGGGACAGGTGGCTGGTGCGGGTTTGTTTTTCCGAGTTTCACCACGTTTGCTTACCTGTTCAAGATCAAGGGTCGCGAAAAAAATAAGCGCGGTCATCTGGTTGATGTTCCGGAAGGAGCAGTGCCCATGCCGACCAAGGTGAGCAGTTACATGACCCGCCAGGTGGTATCCATCTCCAGGGAGATGGGGAGCCGCGAGGCCTTTTTCAAGATGAAGGAACAATGAACAGACAGGAAGAACCAGCCCAACGGAGCGCTTTTCACGATCTGACCCCGGACCGGGTGGTCGGGCTGGCCGAACAGGCGCTCGGCGCCCGCTGCACCAATCTCTACCGGCCCCTGAACAGCTATATCAACCGGGTCTGTGAACTGGAGACCGAGGATGGGGCCGGGGTGATCGCCAAGTTCTATCGGCCCGGGCGCTGGTCGCTGGCCGCGCTCCAGGACGAGCATGATTTCCTGCTCGAACTCGCGTCCCGGGAGATCCCGGTTGTGGCGCCGCTTCCCCTGCGGAGCGGCGGCACCCTGGGGGTGGATGACGGCATGTACTTTGCCTTGTTCCCCAAAAAAGGGGGGCGCAGCTTTGACGAGTACAACGAAGACCAGTGGCTGGAACTGGGCCGTCTGCTGGGCCGGGTCCATGGGGTGGGCGCCGGCCGGCTGCCCAGGGACCGGATCACCATGGCCCCGGACGAATCAACCCGGGACCAGGTCGACTATATCCTCGACCATGATTGCATCCCCAGGGACCTTACCGGGCGGTTTGTCGATCTCGTTGCCAGCCTGATCGATGAGATCAGGCCGCTGTTCGTTGATATCGAACAGATCCGCATCCATGGCGACTGCCATTTCGCCAACCTGATCTACCGGCCGGACGAGTCCTTTTATATCATCGACCTCGATGATATGGCCGTGGGGCCGCCGGTTCAGGATCTGTGGATGCTGTTGCCCGGCCACCTGGAAGACTCCCTGATGGAAATCGATCTCTTTCTGGAGGGGTATGAGACCTTTCGGGATTTTGACCGGCGCAGCCTGCGGCTGGTTGAACCGCTGCGCGCCATGCGCTATATTCATTACATTGCCTGGTGCGCCCACCAGGTGGTGGAGGACGGGGTCTCCCGGGTGGCGCCTGATTTCGGTTCGCGCCATTACTGGCAGCGCGAACTGCTCGATATAAGCGATCAGTTGGAGCGGATCAGGAGCGCAACCCCGCCGGCCTGGCTTGCCCCTTAGGCCCGGGGAATCGGTTGCCGGCCGGCCCGGACCCGGGGTAGGCCCTTTGATTGCCAGCGCCTGTTGCAAAAGATAAGGATATCTCAATGTCGATTCGTTGGCTTGCATTCAGCATCGGTCTGTTTTCTCTGATCATGGGCCTGTTCGCCTATGACCCAGAGGTGGCCACCGCCAGGACGCCGATCATAACCGGCGCCATTGTCATGGTGCTGGCCCTGTTCAACTGGATCCCGGCGTTGAAAACCTGTGTCTCCTGCGGCAGAAGATTCACCGGCCGGTCCGGGAAGTGCCCCCATTGCGGCGCGGCCCAGGATGAAACGAACAACCAGGAAGACGAATAACAATGGCGGCAACAGGGGGGAAAACAAACTATTTCCCGGCAATCTCCTTCTGGCTTGTCGGGCTTTTTTTTATGGTTGCCGGCGGCTGGAACGTCTATGATGCCGTTCTTGCCGGCGAGCCGCTGGCCGGCTGCCTGGTGGCCTTGTTTTTCATGGTACTCTTTGCCGCGGTAGCCATTGTCTACGGCAATTTTCTTTTTAAAGAGGCCCTGGCCGGCCCGGTCGGCCCGGAAAAATCGAGCATCTTCCAGCGGGTCCATCCGGCCCGGGTCATCGGCCTGCTCGCCTACGGCCTGATTCCGATCCTGTTCATCTACTTGAGTGCTGACAGCAGATCCTATAACAGCCGCCGCGAGGCCGCGTTGCGGCAGCTCCGGCCGGCGGTGTTGCAGTACCTTGCCGACCACGGCCAGGTGCCCCGTGAGCTTCAGGCCCTGGTGCCCGGCTACCTGGAGGAGATCCCCGAGAGCAGCCTGTTCGATCCGGATACCGACCCGGCCCGGCGGGTGGAGTACCTGCCCATGCGGAAGACGGCCCGGTTCCATTACCGGCTGGTCAGGCTGCCCGGCTTTGAAACCGACTGGTACTACGATATCGTCACGGGAAAGCAGTGGCCGGGGAAGTAAGGGAAAATTGTGAATTGTGAAAGGTGAATTGTGAATTGTGAAAGGTGAATAGAAAAACCAGGGGTTTTTACCCTTCAAACTTGATGAACTCGTAACAACCCGAAAGGCTTCAAATGCCACCCAATAAAATCAACAAGTTACAAGACGAATCACGTCCGTCGAGCGGGTTGTTGCGAGACCGACAAACTTCACAATTCCCTGCGCCCACTCCAGGATCGGTTTGACCCGGTCCGCCAACAGGGCCCGGGCCTTATCAAGGGGCAGCCAGGCAGAGGCGTCATGCTCCGGATGGCCCAGTTCCGGATTGATCAACAGGGTGACCTCGCCCCTTTCCGATTCGGCCAGATAATAGCGCGCCACCTTGATGCCGTTCCGGTAGGGTTCGGTCTCCCGGAAATCCTTTCCCCAGCGAAAGACCAGATCCCGGAGCGCGGTCTCTTCCTCCACCTCCCGGACTGCCGCGGCCAGCGGTTCTTCGTCCGCATGGACCATGCCCTTGGGAAAATCCCAGTAATTGAAGGCCCGCACCAGCAGGTAATGGGGGATTCCCGCAACCCGGCGCACCACGATCACCCCGGCTGATAAGCGGAATTGGTTCATGGGCCGTCCGTTCCCTTTATCGGCGCGGTCAAGGCCATGGCGTCGAGATAGCCGGCCAGGTGACTGCTGATCCGGTGGATATCCCCGGTTGCCGGCAGATGTTTCAAGATGTTGTCAAGGTAGCCGCTCCGGCGCACATAGGCGAAGGAATAGGCGAAGTTGAGATCAAAGATCCAGGAGAGCCGCATCAGTTTCACATCATTGCTGTTCTTGAGAAACCGGTTGTCACAGATCCGGTTGTGCAGAATATCATCGATATATTGCTGTTCGTAACCCGGGGTGTTGTCCAGGCCGAAATCAATGGCCGGGTTCAGCCCGGCCTTTTCCTGCTGGTAATTTTCAACGATCAGGTCGAAGATGTCCAGCTTGTCCGCATCCCGGATTATTTTTAAAAAAAACAGTTCCCGCTCGTTCGCCTCTTCCGGCAGGTGTAGCTTGTTGTGGTTGCCCACCGCAACCCGGATCAGGGTCTGTTCCGGGTCCGCCAGCCGGGCCAGGGCCCCCTCCTCTTCAATAACCCGCAGGGCCAGGGCGGCGTGGTCCACGGAAGCCCGGTCGTCAAAGGTGTTGTAGCGTTGAAGCTGGCGGAACCGGCCGACGTCATGGAGCAGGGCCACCGCCTCGGCCACCCTTTTGTCAGCGGGCGCCAGTTTCAGTGAACCGGCCAGCTTGACGGTATGGTAATGGACCCGGCCGGTATGCCTTATCTTCAGGGCGATGTTTTTATTGAAATCAGCATCGTCATTGCCAAAGCGCCGGGCATATTCCGAGAACCATTTCTTTAAGCTGTCAAGTGTTTTCTGGTCCATTTTTATGAATAAGCCCCTTCCGGTGTCAGAGGCCAGAGGCCAGAGGACAGAGGACAGAGGACAGAGGACAGAAAAAATATGGGTTGTGATCGTGGCCTGGAATATAATATTCCCTGCACCCTGCACCCTGCACCCTGCACCCTGCACCCTGCACCCTGCACCCTGCACCCTGCACCCTGCACCCTGCACCCTGCACCCTGCAC